>DPXZ01000101.1 GCA_003526765.1 Fervidobacterium sp. | reverse complement strand
TATTACTATTTACAAAAGTTGGTATACTTCCGCTCATGCTCATTTCAGGTGTGATCGGTATCTTTGTTTTTAGATAATTCGCTTGGACAAAAGTTTAGGAAATATTCCAAGTTTCTGATACAATTTTGTTAATGAAGCAAATCAATTCCATCCAACTTCTATGTTTGGATGCTTGGAGGCGACAGAATGGCAAATAACAAAGGTTTTGAAAATATCACACTCTACGACGATGGTACACATAAATTCATATTGCTGGCTTGGGAAGAGAAAGAGGAAGAAGGAATAGTACAAACGAATCAATATATAATCCTCGACGGTAACGAAGCTGTGTTACTTGATCCAGGTGGAGCGCATGTCTTCCCACGCGTACTTGCCAACGTGTCTGAAATAGTAGAACCGAGTAAGATAAAACACATATTCTTCTCACATCAAGACCCAGATGTCACATCGGGTATAACGCTCTGGATGTCCATAGCAGAGAATGCAAAGATATACATTTCCACACTTTGGACAAGATTCCTACCGCATTTTGGTATCTACGATCAGCGTAAAGTTGTGGCAATACCTGACAAAGGTGACAAGCTGAGGCTATCATCTGGCACAGAACTCGAATTCATTCCAACGCATTACCTTCACTCAACTGGAAATTTCACACTTTACGACCCAAGGGCGAAGATACTCTTTTCCGGAGACTTGGGAACTGCCATATTCAACAAAGGTCAGAGATATGTCTTCGTTGAAGACTTTTCTGCGCACACGAAGTTGATGGAAGGATTCCACAAAAGATACATCACATCGAGCGTTGCATTGAAGAAATGGTTGACCATTGTAGAACCAAAACAGATAGACATAGTTGCCACACAGCATGGCGCACTATTCAGAGATACAAATGTAAAAAAACTATTTGACTGGTTCAAAGGCCTACGCTGCGGTATAGACATCATCGACGAAATATACGGTAGGTGATACGTATGGCCGATATAACCAATGAAACATTGGAGAAAATGTCTTCTGCGTTTTTTGCGGAAAATCTCATGACTTCATTCATGTCGCAATTAGACGAAGCACTCGTTTCAAGAGTTAGGACTGTTCAAGAAAACATACGAGAATTGGAAAAGGTATTCGAAGGTATGCAAGAGCGCATATCTGAGTTATCCTCAAAATTCGAACAACAAAGCGTTGAAATTGTAAGCTCCGTTGAAGAATCGCAGAGAGTGAGCGATGAAATCGCGTCAGAACTGCGAAAATCAGGAGCAGATATATCAAAAATAAACGACGTTGTCATGTCTTCGATTGCAAAGACTTCCGAGACACTCAGCATGTTCAGTAACATACAAAACATGGTGACTGAAATAACGAAAATAGCAAAACAGACCAATTTATTGGCACTCAACGCATCGATAGAAGCGGCAAGGGCCGGGGAATCCGGTAAAGGCTTTGCAGTAGTTGCTTCAGAAGTGCAAAAATTAGCAGGCGAATCAAACAAAGTGGCAAAGGATATAACAGGACAGGTGAAAGAACTCTCAGTTGCTGTAAGTCAAGCACTCGATAGTATAAAAATTGTGGGTGAGATATTTGCAACTATTCAAAGCTCTTTAGAACAATCGATGACATTCTTGCAGACAAATTCTTCCTTGCTATCCCATGTTGCAGAACTCCTAAGTAGTACAAAGGTGAACTTGGAGCAAGAAAATGAGCACTTCGTTGAGGCAACTGATGTAATGCGACAAGCAGCTGAGAAATTTGAGACACTCTCGAGAGTCATATCGTCCATCGTAAAGGCACAAATCAAGTTGAAAGACCTCAAGATTTAGTAATTCAAAAGGAGTGTGAAGTATGTATTCAAATAAAATCATTTCAAGAAAACGATTAGCAAAATCAACTTACGAATTCTGGATAGAGAACGACATGGTGAGTACTCACGCAAAACCTGGTCAGTTTGTCGTACTCAGAGTCTCTGAAAAAGGAGAACGTATACCCCTAACAATAGCAGAGGTCAAAGGTACATCATTTAGAATCGTCGTAAAAGCCATTGGAAAATCCACATACGACCTGTGTACAAGGTCTGCTGGAGATGTACTTGCAGACGTTGTTGGACCACTTGGAAAACCAAGCGATGTAAAGCAATACGGGAGCGTACTAATCATAGGTGGTGGAGTAGGTATAGCTGCCATCTTGCCCATCGCTAAGGCTTTAAAAGAAGCTGGCAACGATGTAACCGTTATCATAGGTGCAAGAACACTTGATGAACTCATATTGAAAGACGAATTCTCATTTGCCGACAAGCTCATAATGGTTACCGATGATGGCTCGAGTGGATACAAAGGTACAGTTATTGATGCAATGAAAGAACAAGTAAAGACACAAAAGTACGATGTTGCGTGGGCAGTTGGTCCTGCCATTATGATGAAACTTGCAAGCAACGTGGCAAATGAAATTAACCTGCCCATATGGGTCTCACTCAATTCGATCATGATCGATGGCACAGGCATGTGCGGCGGATGTAGAACTCTCGTGAAAACTCAAGAAGGCGATGAGATAAAGTACGTGTGCGTAGACGGCCCCGAATTCGATGGAAGATACGTTGACTGGGACAGTTTCATGAAGAGACTTGAACAGTACAGAGAGCAAGAGAAATTGTCATTGGAGAATTTCATCAAACAAGTGGGTGACTTGTCATGGCTGTAAAAGACAGAATACAGCTTCCAGAACAAAGTCCGGTACTTAGAAGACAAAACTTCGATGAGGTTACCATTGGATACACGTTGGAACTTGCACAAGAAGAGGGCAAAAGGTGCCTACAATGCAAAGTTCCCACATGTATATCGGGATGTCCTGTTGGAATAGACATACCACGATTCATAAAGGAACTTGTGAATGGAAATCTGGAAAGGTCCTTCAGAATCTTAAAATCGTACAACTACTTACCGTCCATATGTGGTAGAGTATGTCCGCAGGAAAACCAATGTGAAGGTTCATGTGTGCTCAACAAATTGGGAAAGCCCGTGAACATAGGCGGGCTCGAAAGATTTGTCGCAGATTGGGCGGCTGCAAATAACGTCGAAGAAACCAA
>DPXZ01000154.1 GCA_003526765.1 Fervidobacterium sp. | reverse complement strand
AGATCCATTCAGCGTGAAAAATGCTAACAAGAAAAGTAAGAGTATAGAGAAAAATCAAATTCGCATAGCAAAGGCAGTTGGCAATTTCATAAACGAAGCGGATGCAAATGTACTTAAAATGTTCGATAACGCAGTCAAAATGTTGCGAGAAAGTGACTTAAGTGTTGAAGAAGAAAACGTTGACTGGCTAAGAGAATTATCGATAGCGAACAGAACGATCACACAAGTGGAAGCTGCTACATTCCACAAAGAAAGACTTGCAACACATCCTGATTGGTTTGGGGAAGACGTAAGAGAGAGATTACTCCAAGGTTCCAATGCAAGTGGTATTGACTATGCAACAGCACGGTACAATCAGACGGTGAGAAAATATCGATTCAAAGAATTCTTCAAAAAGTACGATGTACTCTTACTTCCAACCGTTCCAGTGATAGCCCCACCAATTGCTGGAAGAGATGCAGTCGAAATGGCAAAGGTACTAACAAAATTCACTGCACCTTTCAACTTGACAGGTCTACCCGCAATAACACTACCTTGTGGTAAGGTAGACGGCCTACCCGTTGGTCTACAAATCGTAGGAGGATACATGAAAGACAAAAAACTACTTTCAATCGCACAAATGATTGAAGTGATATTGAAATACTGATGTGAAGAAATAAGTTATGATTTCAATCTAAGATTACTAACAATACGAACGTTAAAAAAAGCAAAGCCCGAGAAAATCCGGGCTTTGCTATATTCTTACAAAATCTTACCTTATTGCTCCGACGCGTTACCAGTGCTTCTCAAATTCCTCCTGAACTTTGGCCACGGAGAATTCGCAAGGCCAGTACTATCGCTCTTGATTGCATATAAATTACCATCGAGCGAGCCTATGTAAACCGTACCATCAGATGCTATAGATGGACTTGAATACGCACATCCACCGATAAAGACTTCCCATTTTTTCTTGTCTCCTCCTGCATTTGGATCAATTGCATATAGATTACCATCATTAGACCCGACATATACAACACCATCCGAACCTATTGCTGGAGTTGAAGTGATTTGTCCGTTGGTATCGAATGTCCACTTCGTTGCTCCGTTGCTCGAATCTATTGCATATATTCGGTGATCATAAGAGCCTATGTAAATAGTACCATCACTACCTATAACTGGACTTGATTCCACGTACGAACCTATTGCAGATTGCCATTTTTTTGCTCCACCTTGATTTAGTGCGTAAAGTATTCCATCAAACGTTGCAACATAGATGGTATCATCTGAATCTATTGCAGGGCTTGAACTAATGCTTCCACCAGTTGTAAAGTCCCATTTTTTCCCTCCATTTGGAGCTATTGCGTAAAGTACGCCATCAGACGTTGCAACATAGATAGTACCATCTAAACCAATTGCAGGGCTTGAACTAATGCCTCCACCTGTTGCAAATTCCCATTTCTGCGTTCCATTTGGATAAATAGCATACAGATTTCCACCTTCTGAACCGACATATATGATTCCATTCGCACCTATTGCAGGGCTTGAACTAATGCTTCCACCAGTTGTAAATTTCCATTTTTCCGTTCCATTTGGATTTATTGCATACAGATATCCATCCTCACATCCTACATAGATAGTACCATCTAAACCAATTGCAGGGCTTGAACTAATGCTTCCGCCAGTTGCAAATTCCCATTTCTTTGTTCCATCTGGATAGATAGCATACAATTTTTTGTCCCAAGAGCCAATGTATATCGTACCATCAGTACCTAACGCAGGACTTGAGTAGATCACAGCATAGGTGACGAATTGCCAATTTATTGCTCCCGGTTTCCATATCGTTGTAAAACTCCACACTGGACTTGATGTTACTCCACCATTTTCATCTTTCGCTATAACTTTCCACCAATATTTAGTATCATATTTAAGAGGTTCTTTGATCTTGAAGTTGTTTATTGAGAGATCAGTTGCTATTTCTGTTAAAGATTGATCGTATTCTCCGAAAAGAACATCGTACTTTACAGTATCACCATCTGGATCAGTACAATTTCCCCAGCTTAAAGCTGGTGTTGTTGAAATGTTGTTTGCATCGTTAGCAGGATATGGAATCGATGGACTTTCTGGAGGCCTGTTAGTCTTCGTAGTAAAATTCCACACAGGTCCTTCCGTTTCCCCACCTTTTCCATCTTTTGCTACGACTTTCCAATAATATTTTGTACCATAATCAAGAGGTTGGCTAATTGTATATGAGTTGGCTGCAAAATCAAGGGCCTTTATCACCATGCTTTCTGGATTACTCCAAAGGTAGATATCATATTTTACCGGATCTCCATCTGGATCTGTGCTTGCATCCCATTTGAGAGTCAAGGTTAGCGAAATATCTATTGCTCCATTCGGTGGAGTAGGACTACTTACAGCGGTTGGAGGGTTGTTGGCAGGCGGGACACATGCTTGAACTACAAAAATTATAGCTGCAAAAATGAGTAAAGAAAAAAACCTATAGTAGTATCTTTTCCCCATATGATTATTCCCCTTCATCTGTAGAATATTTTCTCAATCGCCATTCTAAAGTGTGAAAAATCTCTGAACACTTTAGAATGATAATTGAGTTAATTAATATATAGAAGTATACAAAATTTGAAACCATTTTGTCAAGTTAAGAAACAAATTTTCTGACCCTGGCCAATATAAAAGTCAAATAAACAAGAAATCTTGCGTAAGTTGGAATATTCCCTTACCTTATTAGAATGTTAAATTTGTCACGCCTCAAAAATGTTTAATCTATCTCGTTGTCGGAATTTATGTTTTATTAGTTGGTGTAAAATCTGAGGTAATAATCCTACTCTGGCCAGGGTCATTATTATAAAGTGAAGGCTTCCCGTGAATGCTTTTTACTACACTCCGTTAATCAAAATTATGATAAATTGATATATTATAACATTAACTTTGCATGTTCACTTCAACTTCCCTTGCAGTTGTGCAATTTGCTCAGGAGTTAATCCCACCTTTTCGGTAAGATATTTCATTGCTACTTGCTTTACGTTTGAATCGTCCACTGGTTTTCCATCGTTCATTTCTACGAATAGATCAGAGATGATTTTCTTTACTGCATCGTAAGCTGCCGTCCCATATTGTACTTTGTAGTAGTTCTCGTACGACTTTACGTAATCTGCATATATCTCTTCAGTTGAAGCGTCCATTATTGCCCCCAGCAGTGCAGTGACTATACCTGCTCTATCCTTTCCTTCAACGCAGTGTAATAGATAAGGAGGTTCTTTGCTGATCATGAAAAGCAATCCAGTTTGCAATTTTTGGGCAAAATCATCGCTCATTGGATCAACACCCATGTTCAGTGCAATTAAATTGCCATTATCGTATATAGACTTGTAGTAATTAGAGTACTGCAAATTCTTGAGCAGTTCATCTTGTGAGTCCGAAAGATTTATCACTGTTTTGATGCCAACATTTTCCATCAATTTACTTGCGTAAGGTGCCCTTGGATCATTTATCGAAGGATGAGAGGATCTGTACAATTTGCCTTGACCTATGCTTCCCAACCTCACTTCTCTGAAGTTTGCAAAAACTTCGTCACTATCGTAATCTGCCCTGTTGTTTGTCCTTACAAGATGCCTGATTTCAAGTTCAGACTTATAGGTGCCCTTTTCTTTAAGCTTTATTACCACAAGATCCCCAACTTTCAGCCCGTACGTACTTGCAAAGTTCCCATAATTTATCGCCAGCTGTACGTGTCCATCTGTCAGTCTTATGAGTGGTTTTCCTCTATCAACATCACCGTAAACTGTGACAAATGGTGCTTCAAATGTTTTATCACCGATCTTTATTTGAACGATGTCACCAATTTCAAACCCGCTTTGTTGAACGATGCTCTCTAGTATGTCTGTATGTACGTTGCCGTACTTGTCTATCTGAGTTACTTTTCCTGAGACTTTCGGAGTTTTTTGGGTAAAGACTATCGTCCATTCTGGTCCTGAACTAACACCATACGTATCTGCAAAGTTTCCCATATTTATTGCAACTGCTAATTCCATCATGCTATTGTAGTAAATCAGCACATCACCTTCTGGTACGTCACCAAAGGTATTCACGAATGGCGCTTCTCCGGTGTAAATCAACTGGTCACCTTGGTATATCTCTATTCTGAAGACATCGCCATATTCAGGATTCAGCTGCTCGAACAGTTCGTAAGGTATGTTAGACCAGACATTCCCGTATTGAATGTCGAGTACGGGTATGTTTCCGCTTACACTGTTCCCAACGAGCGTAGGTTTTCGATATTCGATGCGCACTATATCCCCTTGGAGAACTGGTCCAACATCCTCAAATTCAAGCTGACCAGAAGCAATTCTTGCACCCACATATGAAAAGACATCTCTTCCATGGAAGGTGTATGATTTTTCCGAGCCGGGGAATCTGTTCTTTTCAGTGTCTATAACTCTTACTTCTTCGATACCCATATCTTCTGCAACTAAGCTAAACAGTCCGTTATCCGGCCCGACGAAATAGTGACCAGTCTTTGTCTTCAGAACGATCGGTTTTCGCTCGGTACCAACGCCCGGATCAACGACGCTAACGAAAACAGTGCCAGATGGCCAATAACTCGCCGTCTGCTTAAGTCTGTATGCGCCTTCCCAAATGTTGAAACTCGGTATTTCATGGGTTACATCGTACATTTTCAAATCAGGATCTACACCAAATGCCACACCTTTCATTGCACAGACTGCTCCATCTTTCAATCCGAAGTCTGTTAAGAAAACGAGAGCAGACCTTTGAGCAAAGGATACACTGGCTATGAAGAGCGTTAAAATAGCTATCACAACAACCGTAAAGACTCTGATCCCTTTGTTCCTACCCATACTATCACCCCCAAAAGTGTGATTCTCTTGATTTTAGTTATACCCAATAAGGCATAGAAACATCATAATAAATTATACCATCAAGCAGTAACAAAAATGTTATACAATAGGTGATTCAAAAGTTTTGTGCAAAGTCTTCCATTGTGAATAGCAGAATATTATCATTAACTTTGGCAAATTCCATGACTTTCTTGGTAAAACCTGACTTTGAAAAAATCACATAGTACTTATTTCTGAAATCGAACAATGCCCCCTTTTCCATGAGTGTATTAAGCACGGTAAGGATTGAGTTGTAAGCCGATGGTTCTCTCAACTCTTGATGGAGAAGAAATACGGGCTCTTCGTAGAGATAGGATGATTTCTGCAAACACTTTCTCTCTACATTTTCGTATATATCATCGCTTTCATCGAATGTAGACAGATATTGCGGAGTGCCACCTAATATGCCATAAGTTATCGGTTGACAGAACTGATCTTGTCACAAGCTGCATGGTTTTAACCTATCAATTATTTTGTCGTTTATGGCAAAATATAGATAGAATCAATAGTATATTGAAGCCCAGAAAGAGGTTGGAGTAGTGGATAAATTTACTAGAACGGCTAAACTTAAGCTGTATAAAAGATCGGAAATGGATGGTCTTCTTGCTCTAACAAAAGAATTGTTTAACAAAGTTGTGGCTTTCTACTTTGAGGTTATTCAGGATTATAAAGGAGTATAAGAATAATCCACCGCCCCTCTTCCTATAAACATTTTAATCCCTCAAAAATATTACTCACAAGTTACTTACTCGTAAGTAAGTTACTCATGAGTATATAAGTAATCAAATTATCTTACCATAGAACTTCTATTTTTCAAAATACATCAAAATCGGTAACATAAAAACGTGGCCCTTGCGGGCCACTTAGGTGTCCAAACAACAAAAGGGGGATAGGGATCTTTATCAAACAAACAGTCAGTGTGGAAAGATGTATGGCACTGTTAGAGAACTTCAGTTTGAGAGTTCCATCGTTATAGCAAAGATGTGCACATTTATCTCGGATGGTAAGGTGAGCTTTTGCACGGTGTTGTTGACCTCGATTGAATAAACAGATACCCCACAAGTTATGAACTGTCTTTCTCCGGTTGAGATGTATCGGTAATCAAAGACAAGTCCGTTTGGCGATTTGCACCAATCGTTTATCACCATGTTGTAGAAATTACTGTCAAGTCCTATTGTAACATTGTAATCTCCGTGATTTGATGCTGCAAGAATGTATATTTTCTTTACATTCAGTCTTTCCGGCAGAACCATAACTTGGCCGTTACATCGCATGTTGTCAAGAGTGGTTGTCTTTACTTCAAATGGGATATTTGAAATTTGGAGCGTCCCCTCACTGATTTCGTTTGCGGGTAAGTATGCACCCACGATACCTGATAAGTTATCGAAATTGGCTGGTTTTAGAGGTGTTCCAAACGCATCGCTGTTGAAGAATTTTGAAATATCGAGCACTGCAAATGTACCTACTTTCTTGACGTCCACACTATCTTCTTGATTTACTTTTGTTGTCTTAGCAGCAAACAGTTGTTTGTCGACAAGAGATGTGCTTTTCTGTGATAGATTGTATACCAGACTTTTCGTTGTACCATCTTCTTGGAAACTCACTCCTACCGTTTCTGGAATCAATATGATTTGGTCGAATTTGCAAGAATTTGAGATGGATACGCTGATGCTATTCTCAACATCGATCTGACCGATTTCGAATATGCCGTTACCTGAGATATCTTTTTTCACAGATGTCTTAGAAGAGATCGTAAGTGTTATCTTTGGAAATTGTCCTGAGACCATGACATAGTATCTGCCTGGGACTATGTCAGAAACATCTCTTTTCAACTTTGCCTTTCCGTCCACTTGGACGATCGCGCCTGCGCCGTAGTTACCGGAAAGGATGGTAGTTGAGGATATACCTGGGTCGAATCCCTCACCTTCCAAAATGATCATGCCTGAACGTGCAACAATACTTGGATTTGTCACGAGCGACTGAAATTTCTCCGGTAATTGATTGCTATGCAAAACAACTCTTAACGCGCAAATCGTCGATTCCGCACCAGAATTCTTGTTCACATGCATGTATTCAAGCCCGTCGTATCCTTCTCCATTATCTCCTATCATCCTAACTCCCAATCTGTTACCGCCATAGAGCCAAGAAGCAGAAAGCGCAGATAAGTAAGCAAAAGTCTCATCCTTTGTTATCGAATATATCTTTTGCGCAGGTATTGCTATACATTCGAGTGCATAGGCGAGTTCTTGGTATGGTTTCACATATCCATTTATGTTGTCGATCGAATATATCAGTCCAGTGCCTAACAGTAATGGTATCTGTGCCTTCAAACTACTCTTTGCCAAATCCAAATACTTTTGATCACCAAGCACTTCATACGCACTTACGAGTGCTTCTGCGTAGTGGTTTCCCCAACCGTTCCATAAAAAATTATCTTGGTAGACCGAGAAAAAACCATCGAGATAGGTAAATTGTCCAGTTTTGTAATTCATCAATTCATCTGCGTATTTTTTGAGTGTATTCTTCACATCTTGTGTATTCTCAACTTTGGCATATTCTGATAACCCCATGACGTACAATGCAAGTTGGTCCCCAGCAGCAGGTGGGTATTTCTTGATCGAACTGTATGCCCTCTTTGCACCATCCCTCACTTGCACATCGTTTGTGAACTGCGACAATTTTGATAGGCCCAAAAATGCCCTCAACGTCCACCAAGACGTTGACTTGTAACTTGTGATTCCTTGCTTGTTTATCGTACCATCCGCATATGCAAAGTTGTAAAACTCACCATCTGAATCTTGCATAGCCAAAACAAATTTTGATGCATCGAGTGCCAATTTTCGGTATGTTTCATCTTTCGTAAGTTCGTATGCCTCACTGTAAAGTAGAACGACTCGAGCAACATCGTCCACACAGAAATCTCCCTCGTTCACAGCAGGCACAACTTGGAAATGGTCACCTTTGTTGTCAGAATAAACCCAGTAGCCTTTTACCTGATTTCCACTCAACGTGAACCATTGCGACAATTCTTCCAGATGCTTATTATTGAACGGTATGTTTGCAAACGATAAAGTTAACGACGAGAAGAGCAATAATCTAACAAGCATATTTTTCAACCTCACGATATCACCAACTTTCACGTATATTCTTGTATCTATTATCTACCTTAAGAATCAAGAAAGGGGCCAGAAGGAAGATACTGGCCCCATGAACTTTCTTGTTATTCTCCTATCTTCAAACTTCTGAACGAGGCACTCTTGTTCTCGATTAGTTGTATTGCATCTTGGACTGAGTTTGCACTGTAGATGTTGTAGAGTCTTAAGAACTCGATCTTGTCACCAGCTTTGTATTTATTTGGCATATCTTCGGTCTTCATGGAATACACACCAGTAGTTGATGGGTATGCATCGAATTCTCCAGGCATCCACTTGAATATGCCATCTCTGAACTCAAGACTTTCGTATACCCACGTATTATCATCCAACCACTTTTTGTAATCTGCTGGAATGACTGGAACTTCTGGAAGTATCTCTGCTACACCGATCTTGCCCTTTGGTGAGAAATTGCTTCTCCATTTTTCCATGGAAGCAAATATGTAAGTTGCACCCCACCAAAGTGGCTTCATACTGTTACTTGCTGGGAATACAATGTAAGGAACGTTGTTGACCATGGTGATTGCATCTCTTTGTAGCCAATATTCATAAGGGGTAATATTCAACTGATCCGCCCAAACAAGTCTTCTAAAGACTGGCAACATGTGGACCACATCATCGAATGCCGGTGCAATTGGCCTTGTCGCCATCGATTGAATCTTCATCATGTCTGCATAGTTTTCAAAGGCAATCGTATTATCAACAAGTATGTCACCGTTTTTGAATATATGCGTGACAAGCTGCTGAGTCAAGCCGTTGAACTTTTCAGATTTCAGCGTTGCGACGATGCCCGCTGCAACTGGGCCAGGTTCGAGAACTTTAATGGAAACTACTCTGAATGCACTGGAGGTCTCCTCGTAGTGGTCACCGAGCTTGCCGTCCACATAGAACGTCGAGTTGTACCAACCACTCACCCTTGCGATACCAACTTCATCAACGAGCTTCGCCTTTACATCTCCAAATTGGGTAACTTGAACCAAACCGTGATCATTTACTGCCACTTCAAAGTTGTTATCAGTTGATTTAATCGTCCATCCGTTATCTGTTTTGATGGCTGTAAAAGCCTTTGGATAAACCGTTGTCTTTGCAGATGCTTCATCCGATACAACTATCTCACACTTACCACTGCCTATAAATACAACATAATCTGGTCCAGAAATTCTGTTATTTCCATCGACATCTTCTACTTGGAATGGAATCTCTTTTCCGTTGTTCAATACCTTCATAGTTGACCAATCTGGTTCAAAATCCTCAGAAACATGGTCAAGTAATGTGGCCATTTGAACAACAACGGGTACCTCCACATCCCCAGCAGTAACAGGAATAGACATCGTACCAGCAAATGCGATCGATAAGAGTGAAACAACTAAAACAGTCATGACTGTAAGAACTTTCTTCATACGCCCACCTCCTCGATAGTGTTGGAATCAAAAATTGTTGAAATTTCTGAAAGCGTTTACATACGTATTATAATGAAATACTCCGTCATATAATAATCGCCTTACTTGTCAAAAATCGCAAATATCTTGGAATACTTGGGGATAATGAATAAATTCGTCAATTATCGGAATATTGTTGTAAATTACTATAAATTCTATATTTTGGTATATTTTTATTGTAAGAATATAATAATGTCAGTGTGTAAACGCTTACTTATCATATGAAAAGAGGCGAGTTATAAGTGGTATCCATAGAAGATGTTGCAAAGCATGCAGGTGTTTCGATAGCAACTGTCTCACGTGTACTCAACAGGACTGGTTACGTTTCAGACGATACAGAGCTGAAGGTGCTAAAGGCTGTGAATGAATTGGATTACAAGCCGCATATATCTGCAAGAACTTTGGCACGTAAGAAGAGCCAGTTGGTGGGTATAGTGATGAGTAAGAGAATTTACGAATTGCTAGATAAAGATATAGGTAAATTCTATAGAATCATACTCGATGCAATTGAGAATAACGTCATGATGTACAAGATGGCTTCAAAGAGAATTCTCTTCGAAGAAGAGGAAATTTCCGGATGCGATGGGTACATCATCTTGGGAAGTGATATGAACGAGGAGGAAATAGAAGAGATTACTGCTAAGTCCAAGGTTGTGCTTGTAGACCACTACATAGATGGTCTACGTGTGGATAGTGTGTTGAGTGATGGATACGATGGAGTCTTCTACATTACGCAGAAATTTTTAGATAGTGGTTTTAACAAGATAGTACACCTGCATGGTCTACTTAAATATTACGGCTTTAGAGATAGGTACACTGGCTATGTAGCTGCAATGAGAAAAAACGGCAGACTGCCTGTCAGTATCGAATACGATGAGCTTCATGAAGAAGTGGACAATGTATTGAAAAAGATTCTACGAGACAACGTGCCTGAGGTAATCATATGCTCAAACGATGTGATTGCCATAAATGCGTTGCGAAAACTCAAGGAATGGGAATACACAATACCGGAAGAGATAAACATTGTAGGGTTCGACGATATTCCAGATGCGGAAAAGGAAGGTCTTTCAACATTGAGGGTACAAAAATCAGAGTTAGGCTTCAATGCGGTAAAAAGGCTTTACGAGCTTCTCAACAATCAGAGTTTACATCCATACAAACAGTCGATTTATACATCTTATGTGAAACGCAGTTCTACAGTGATATGAGATTAAAAGCACGTTTAATAGGCACATTTTCCCCACAATAACTCAGGGAGGTTGGTCGGTATGAAAAGGGTTGCAAGTGTTGTAATGTTGTTGATTTTTGTGTTAACTGCCTTTTCGGTGAAATTGACTTTCTGGACTGCTCCAAACCCATATCAAGAGGAGTTTTGGAAGATCATGGTAACACAGTGGAATAAACAAAGACCTGATGTGCAAATAGAAGTTCAGACGATTCCGGCTGCGGGGAGTTCTGAGGAAGCGATATTGACAGCTTTAGCTGCAGGAAACGCCCCAGATTTTTGTGAGAATATCTTTAGTGGATTCGGTGCACAGCTTGCCGATATCGGTGCCATATATGCATTCGACAATTTCGGTACCGATTTCACAAAGCTTGTACAGACAAGAAAGATGACGAGCATCATAGAGAAATGGGAGGTAGATGGTAAGCATTACGTCTTTCCAATATATTCCAATCCTATGCTCTTTTGGTGGCGTGGCGATATTCTCAAACAGTTGGGATACAACAATCCTCCAAGGACATATTCTGAAATATATGATCTAAGCAAGAAATTTGCCGACGGCAAGAAGAAGTTTACGATGCAAGTCATCTCCGGGAGAAATTGGTGGGATAGATGGTATGATTTCATCACGTATTACTATGCAGCAACTGGTGGAAAGGCGTACATAGACACTGCAAAGAGAAAAGCCAATTTTGGTGATGCCACTGGACTGAAGATAGCAAACTTCATCTACACGATGTTCCAAAACAAATACACTGCTGTGGAGTTAGGTACAAATCCTTTCTACACCGGCAGTATATTGGGTAAGATAACAGGACCATGGGAAGTCAACCAGGCCAAAGATACTTTCCCAAAGGTTGTACCAAATATCTGGATATCAACACCGCCTGTTCCTGATGATTATCCAAAGGATAAACCAGTTTACACGATCGCAGATAGTAAAGGCCTTGTGATCTTCTCGACGTGCAAAGACAAGAAAGCTGCATTTGAATTCATCTCTTGGGTATTTTCAAACGCACAGAACGATGCACTCTGGATAGAGAAAACTCAGATGCCTCCAGCAAGGGAGGACCTTACAACAAATCCTGTCTTTGCTAAGTACATGGAAGACAAATTCTTCAAAGCCTATTCATCAAACGTACCATACGCAGTACCACCTGCTCTTATAACCAACACAATAGACGTGAATCAAGCAATGAGTACACACCTTGTCGAACCGCTCATGTATTTAAAAGGTAAGCCGGAGGATATTTTGAACAAGGCAGTGAAAGAAATAAACAAGGTATTGTTCTAAGGTGTCCCCATTTCCTTATCACTTCAAAGAAGAACGATAATCAATACAATTAACGGATGCTGTTAACCCCGTCAATCTATGTGGAAAAGTAATATGTCAGCTATTCTACCCAACTGGTCGTAGTTGGTTAACAGCATCCTTAAGCTAAGGGGGTGGTTCGGTGAGCAAAAGATCGCAATTTGGGAGAAAGGAAAGAGTATTTGGCTATTCAATTATAATTCCTTACATCGCGTACACTGCCATATTTTGGGGGTATCCATTCGTCTGGATGCTGATATTGGCATTCACCAAGTGGAACTTCTTCTCTAAGCCAAGTTTCGTGTGGCTCGATAATTTCTTAAAGATGTTTACCGATAGTGTTTTCTTGCAGATTATCCTAAACACGCTCAATTTTCTTGCTTACTTAATTCCGATGATCTTAATTTCATCACTGCTATTTGCACTCGCTCTGAAAAAGGTGAAATTTGGCAGGACGTTCATAATGCTGAGCTTCTTGATTGCAAATGTCTCTTCAGGCGTGGCATATTCATTACTTTTCTCAAACCTTTTTGCCGTGAATGGACCTGTTAATAGAATCTTTGACGCACTCTTTGGTGTAACTATACCGTGGTTCAGTGATCCGCAACTTGCGATTTTTTCTATATGTCTCATAATAACCTGGAAGTTTATCGGCTATTACGGGCTCATACTGTATGCGGGGCTTCAACAGATTCCGCAGTCTTTGTACGAGGCAGCAGAATTGGATGGTGCAAATGGCAATGTCCTCTTTTGGAAGATCACATTGCCACTGCTCAATCCCTCACTCGTTACAGTAACAGTCCTTGCCATCATGCTAACTTTTGGTATATTCACCGAACCATACTTGATAACTGGTGGAGGTCCGATGCAGCGAACAACGACGTTCATGATTTATATGTACGACACAGCATTTAAGAGGATAGATCCATCGTATGCAACAACAATTGCAATCGTGACAGCACTGTTGAGTTATGGATTGGTAACGCTTATCAGGAAGGTCTTCGAAAGAGAAGTGAGCTTTGTATGAAAAAACAAGAAATCGGTGCCTACATAATAACATTCTTACTGATTTTTCTTGCAATCGTGTGGATATATCCGTACATATGGCTATTCATTTCATCGTTCAAGCCCGCAGAAGACATTTACACAACATTTTGGCCAAAGTCTCTTACGTTGGACCATTACAAATTCATATTTATCATGGCAAATAGATTCGAAAGGCCGTTCGTTAGAGCGTTTTTCAACAGTCTATTCATATCGACAACGGTAACTTTCTCAGTTATAATAACATCTGCATTGGTAGGTTATGCAATATCGAGGATAAAATTTAAGGCAGGAAGGACACTTTTCAATTTCACGATATGGCAGATGTTATTCCCTGGCTTTATGTTCATGATTCCTTTGTTTGTACTGATAAGGAACTTCAATTGGTTGAACACATATCAGGCGCTCATCGTACCATCTTTGACAAGCGCATGGGGGATATTCATGTTTGCACAGGCATTCAAAACGATACCCGAAGATTACGTAGATGCGGCAAGAATGGATGGTGCAAATGATTTCTGGATCATATTTCGTGTCATGTTTCCACTAGCTGGTTCCACCGCATCTATAGTTGGATTATTTACATTCATAGGTATATGGGACAATTTCCTATGGCCGTTGATGGTTATGAAGGATTATAACAAAATGCCGCTTTCAGTTTTGCTGGCATCATTCAACCACGAATATGCAAGTTACATAGGACCGATACTCGCAGGTTCGGTTATACAAACGATACCGATGGTTGTAATCTTTTTACTATTGAGAAGGTATTTCCTGCAAGGAATTTCGATGTCTCTGAGATGAGAAAAACTGATAAAGGAGGTTTGATCATGGAACTTAGATTGGAAAGACACCCACTCAACCCTGTTCTTGCACCAATACCTGAACATCTATGGGAAGACAAGTTCGTTTTCAACTGTGCAGTAGTAAACGATGACGGATTATTTCATTTGCTCTACAGGGCTCAAGGTGCAGATATGGTCTCTCGAATAGGATATGCTGTCAGCAGTGATGGAATTCACTTCAATAGGTTAGAGAAGCCTGTTTTCTCCCCTGCTTCAAGGGATGAACTCTACGGAGTGGAAGACCCAAGGATAATGAAAATAGGCGACAGGTATTACATGACCTATACAGCATATTCGCCAAAAGGGCCAAGGGTAGCGTTGGCTTCAACTAAAAATTTCATCACGTGGGAAAGATATGGTATAGTTATAAAAGATGAGGTTAACAACAAAGACGCAGCACTTTTCCCAGAAAAGATCAATGGAAAGTATGTGATGATTCACAGGTTCGAACCAGATATATGGTATGCATACTCCGATGATTTG
>DPXZ01000002.1 GCA_003526765.1 Fervidobacterium sp. | reverse complement strand
TGGAAGGTGATAGCGTGCAATACAAAACGAAATTGGGCGAGTTTGATTTGTCTGATAAGGAAGTTATAATTTTTCCAAATGGCATTCCAGGGTTTGAAGACTTGAGAAGATTTACCGTAATCTCATTGGAAGAAACAGCACCGATACTTTGGTTAGTCAGCTTGGATGACGATAACGTTGCCTTACCAGTTATAGATCCTTGGATGATTTTAGAAGACTACGAAGTCCAGATGTCTCAAGAGGATATAGAGATATTGAAAGTAGAAGATCCGTCTGAGATTGTAGTTTGGAGCGTTTTGACAATACCTGTAGGCAAGCCGCAAGAAGCAACTGTGAATTTGAAAGCACCAATCTTGATAGACTTGAAGACAGGATTAGGATGCCAGACAATCCTTGAAAAGTACGAAATAAAGTATCCGATAAGTGGTTACACAATTGGTCCAGAAGAAAGTGACAGTAAAGGATCTATGAAGGAAAATGAAAGCAATTATGGTGGTGATCAGTAGTGCTTGTTTTATCTAGGAGGATAGGGGAAAGCATAATAATTGGGGACGATGTGGAAGTAAAAATATTGAAAGTAGACAATGGTGTCGTCAAGTTGGGCATAATAGCTCCTGCTGCGGTAAAGATATACAGGAATGAAGTCTACAGAACAGTTGCTCAGCAGAATATAATCGCAGTTGTCAAAGATGCAAAAGATGTTGAGAACTTAAAGGAGGTATTCAGACATGTCGATAAGGATAGATGATAAACTTGTAGAGCATCTTTCTACTTTGTCGCGCCTAACTGTCGGTAACAAAGAAAAGTTGAAAAATGATTTACAAGAGATAATAGGATACTTTGAGATACTTTCTGAGGTGGATACGGAAGGACTGGAACCGATGTATACACCGATAGAAGACGTAGCTAAGTTGAGAGATAATGTACCTCAGAGATTTGATAACATAGAAGGCATTGCTGCCAATTTCCCGGATAAAGTAGATAAACTCATAAAAGTGCCAGGTATTTACGGATAAGACAGAGAAGACAAACAAGACAGAGCAAAGATTAGAAGCTTCAAAGAATTATGGGTGAGAATAATATCGATTGGAAGCAAGCTGAGCAGATGGTCATAGATTTTCTAAGGAGAGATAAGAAGTACAAAATTGTTGCCCACAACTACAAAACTAGTTTTGGCGAGATAGATATTATTGCTCAACAAGGAGATACCTATATTTTCATCGAAGTCAAGTCCGGTACAGGCAAGAGAGTAAGACCTTCCGAAAGAGTTGATGTGGAAAAGTATAGAAAGATATCTACGCTCGCAGAATATTTCTTGAGGGATAAGAGATATTCGAGGGCACGTATAGACGTAGCAGAAGTAATTGATGGTGAGATAAATTACTATGAAGATGTAGGGTGGGAATTTGGATGAAAATAATTGCCACAAACAAGAAAGCTTACACAGATTACATTTTGGATGAAACGTACGAAGCAGGTATAGAACTCTTTGGTACAGAAGTTAAGTCACTGAGAGAACATGGCGCATCCTTCAAAGATTCCTTTTGCAGAGTAAAGGATGGAGAGATATACTTGCTGAATTTGCACATACCACCGTACAAATTCGGTAACATATACAACCATGATCCGGAAAGGCCGAGAAGGTTGTTGCTCCACAGGAAGGAAATTGACAGGATTTGGGGAAAGATAAGACAAGAAGGCTACACAGTTGTACCAACGAAGATTTATCTGAATGCGCACGGGCTCGTCAAAGTCGAAATAGCCATTGCAAAAGGTAAGAAAAACTATGACAAACGTGAGGAGATAAAGAAAAAGGAAACGAATAAGAAGATAAAAGAATATATGAAGATGTGATCAAAAGGATGCTCACTTCGAAGGGGGAGAGTTCATTATGGATGTAAAGAAAGCGGTTACAGAAAAAGTTACGCTCTTCAAGGAATCTTACAAGCCTGAGGTCGTTGCATTCGACGAATCAAATTTGATGATAAGTCAGTACATCGACCACACCAATTTGAAACCTACCGCGACAAGTGATGAAATTAAAAATCTCTGCAAGGAAGCATTAGAGTATGGTTTCAAAGGAGTTTGCATAAATCCTTCTTATGTTCCTCTCGTATCTTCAATGCTCAAGGGATCCAGCACATTAACAGTCACTGTTATAGGATTCCCTTTGGGAGTAACGAGTACGGAATCAAAAGTTTACGAAACAAAGTGGGCAGTAGAGAACGGTGCAGATGAAGTAGACATGGTCATACACGTTGGAAAGTTAAAGGAATGTGATTACGAATATGTCTATAACGATATAAAGGCTGTCGTTAGTGCCTCGAAGGTACCCGTTAAAGTGATAATTGAAACATGCTATTTGAGTGATGAAGAAAAAATAGCAGCTTGCGTGCTATCAAAATTGGCAGGTGCTAAATTTGTTAAAACCTCCACTGGATTTGGTACTTCAGGTGCAAAGTTCGAAGATGTTCAACTCATGAGATGGGCAGTGGATGGAGAAATTGAAGTAAAAGCTTCAGGTGGAATAAAGACATACGAAGATGCGATAAAGATGATCTCAGCAGGTGCTACAAGGATAGGTACGAGTTCCGGAGTCTCAATAATACTCAAGAAATAGTAAAAGGCTGCAAGAGATAGAAATTTTCCCACACTATCCAAAGGGGTGTGATAGGATGAAAGCTCTCGGGCTCATATTGGCTGGTGGAAAGAGTGATGCACTTGGAAAGTTAGTCTACAAAAGAGCAAGTGCTGCTTTGCCCGTTTTTGGTAAGTATAGGGCGATTGATTTCATTTTGAGCAATATGGTTAATTCCGGAATCTACAAAGTGGGTGTGTTGACACAATACAATCCTCGAAGTCTCATGGACCACCTTGGTTCTGGAAAAGAGTGGGATTTGGATAGAAAAAACGGCGGGCTGTACATACTTCAACCCTATTTGGGTATGACGGGTGAATACTGGTATCGTGGTACTGCCGATGCGATATTCCAAAACACAACTATTCTGAGACGAGGCGATGAAGACTACGTTTTGATAGGTTCAGGAGATCACATATATAAAATGCTTTACAATGATCTCTTCAGTTTCCATTTTGCAAAAGGTGCAGACGTTACATTGGTGGTTAAAGAACTCGATGAAACATACGATATGACGCAGTATGGTGCCGTGGTAACAAACGAAGACGGCAGGATAGTCGAAATTCATGAAAAGGTTGATAATCCTCCAACGCGAAAGGCATTTTTAGGCATATATTTCATAAATAAATTCCTACTTCTCGATTTATTGTACGATACCGTTCCTTCTGGTAAGTACGATCTACTTTTGGACGTCATAATTCCAAACCTTTCAAAATTGAGAGTCTATGCTTATGAATTTAATGGATATTGGCGCAACGTAAAGAAAGGCATAGATGAATATTACAAGACAAATATGGAAGTACTCAATAGCAAGCAGCTCCGCGAGGAACTCTTCATAAAATATGGTAGAGTATATACAAAATTGAAAGACTATCCCCCAGCAAAGTTCACAGGTACGGCAAAAGTCTCCAATTCTATGATTTCAGATGGCTGTATAGTATCCGGCGTTGTCAAAAATTCAATACTCTTCAGAGGAGTTGTAGTCAAAGCAGGTGCACGCGTCGAAAATTCTATAATCATGCAAGATTCAGTTATAGAAGGAGGTGCATTGGTAAAGAACGCGATTGTCGATAAGAACTGCATGATTAGGGCAGAACAGATGTTAGTTGGTGACTTCGAACCTGTTGTATTGGAAAAGTGGATGGTCATATAGCATAGGTCTAAAAAGCATATGGGGGAGATGATGCTATGCAGAATATATTGGGATTAATACTTGCAGGAGGACAAGGAACTAGGTTGGGAGTTTTAACTGAAAAAATACCAAAACCAGCCG
>DPXZ01000033.1 GCA_003526765.1 Fervidobacterium sp. | reverse complement strand
AAACGATTCTACACGTGATATTGCACCACTCACCAAGGCGGATGATGCAATAGAGATAGACACCTCTAAGCTTACTGTACAACAAGTTGTTGACAAAATAATTGAAGTGGTGAAAGAAAGGTGCATGCTGTGAATTATGGTGAACATAATTCTTGGACCTATTGGTTTTTGCTTTGGCGTCTCTAAAGCTGTAGAAGAGATAGAAAAGCGACTTTTAAAGAAAGAAAAACTATTCAGTGATGGTGAGGTAATCCACAACAAAAACGTTGTTGAAAAACTGCAACAACTTGGATTAGTTATAGAAAAGGAAAGAGCTGGTGCAGAATTACGTCCATCAAACGATGCAAGTGGCAATGATCAAGGAAAAAAGGCAACGTTCGTAGTTAGAGCCCATGGCCTACCACCTAAGAAAATAGAGGAAATGGGCGCAGAGTATAAAATACTTGATCTAACATGCCCTATTGTGAAAAATGTATTCAAGTTAGCAGAAAAGTTATCAAACGAAGGTTGGCAGATCGTTGTTTTTGGCAAGAAAGACCATGCGGAAATGATCGCTTTGAATGGTCATGTACCATCTGCAATAATAACTTCGATTCCCGTGCATGTTGAAAAAGAGAAGGTAGCAGTCCTTAGCCAGACAACGAGTCCAAGTGAAGATTTTGAAAATTTTGTGAGACAGATGAAGTATCTCAACGCTGCTTCACAAATTGAAGTGTACAATACAATATGTAATGTAACTATCGAGCGAGAAAATGCGGCCAAATATCTATCAGATAATTGCGATATATTGTTGATCGTAGGTGGGAAGAATAGTTCAAATACGAAAAAATTATTCGAAATAGGTAATCAAACTGGACATGCAATTCACGTAGAAGATACAAAAGAATTCAAGGAAATAGAAAAAAATAAGTTCTCAACAATGTTTAACAGTGCAAAAGAAAACAAAGAGATAGTAAATATAGGTTTAATAAGTGGTACTTCAACTTCAGTCAAAGATGTAAGTGATCTTGTTAGATACATTTCTGAAAAATACGGTGGGAGGGAACTTTCTATGGAAGAATTCAAAGATATCAACAAAGATATCAACAACGTCAACAAGACAACGAACGAGACAGAAGATTCATCTTTTGAAAAACTTTTGAACGAGTTCAGTGAGATGGATGATTTTGGTAGAGGAAGAACAGTAGACGGTGTTATCACAGAAGTCACACCAACGGGATTGAACGTTGACCTTGGATGGAAAGGTATGGGAATAGTACCTCTCGAAGAACTCTTCAAAGAAATTTCCGAGTACAAGGTTGGTGAAAAAATCAAAGTGAGGATAGAGAAACTCAACGAAGATGAGGGCACAGTCTTGCTTTCTGAGAAAAAGCCGATGGAAAAGATAGTCAAAGAAGAGATCAAGAAAGCATATGAAGAAGGGAAAACAGTTTGGGGAAAAGTAGTTGAACGTAAGAAAGGTGGATACAGAGTAATTGTCTCGAATTTAGTGGATGCTTTCTTACCTGGAAGTGAGTCAAACCTCAAAGAAAATGAAGACATTCCTGCAGAAAAACTTGAATTCGCAATCATTTCGTTTGAACAGAGAGGAAGAAATACAAATTTAGTTGTTTCGAGGAGACGATTATTCCAAAAAATTCTTAATGACTTCTTTAACAATAAAAAAGCCGGAGACGTTGTGGAGGGTATCGTTGAATCTATAGATGACAGAGGTGCTTCGGTAAGAATTGCAGGCTCGATAAACGGATATGTTCCGAATAGTGAGATTTCTTACAATAGTTCTATGACAGCAAGAAATATGCTTTCAGTTGGAAAAGTTATGAAGTTTGTGATAAAAGACATTGATCCCATTAAGAAGAGAGTAGTACTCAGCGTTAAAGCACTTTTGCCGGATCCTTGGGAAAATATTGATCAAAAATTCAAAGTTGGACAGAACGTTACAGGTATAGTAACTTCGATAAAACCATTTGGCTTTTTTGCAAAAGTAGATGATGGCATAGAAGGACTTGTACCTATTTCAGAGATCTTCTGGGGAAGGCCAGGGAAAATTGAAGAAATCGTATCTGTAGGAGATCCTGTAAAATTGGAGATAATCGACATAGTAGCTGAAAAGCGACGGATGGTGCTAAGTTACAGAAACATGATTGGCGATCCGTGGGAAAGAATAGACGAGAAATATCCAGTTGGAAATGTGGTTGAGGCAAGAGTGGTGAAAACTCTTCCAAATGGTGTGATATTAGAGCTTGAGCCAAATGTTACAGCATTTTGCAATATTTCGGAAATTTCTTGGAATTTTGTTGACAGTACTGAAAGTGCCGTAAAAGAAGGAGAAAAAGTCAGAGTAAGGATACTGGATATAGATAAAGACAACAAGAAGATACGAGTAAGCATAAGAAAAGTATTGTCAAATCCATGGGAAGCTTTTGCCAAGAACCATAAAGAAGGGGACAATGTAACGGCACGGATAATAAAGATGGTTGATAAAGGATACATAGGACTTTGTGAAAGTGTTGAAGTGTATATACCAAAAGCACAAGTTTACGATGAACTAAACATTGGAGACGAGATAAGCGGTAAGATTATAAAACTTGAGCAGCAAAAGGAAATATACAAGATAATAGTTAGTCCAAAGGCTTACGAAAATGAAAAAGTGGTTGCAGAATCGGAAAATTCAGGTACCACTTCGGGTATAAGTTTGGAGGAAAAATTGGAAGATGGGAAAAATTTCAACAAAAAATAAGATACCAACTGTCCTTTTGGTTGGAAAGAGCAATGTAGGTAAATCGACTTTATTCAATAAGCTCATTGGAAAAAGAAAGGCCATAGTTGCAGACGAAAGTGGTACTACAAGAGACGCGGTCGTAGACCGCGTCGTTTGGTATGACAAACAATTTCAAGTAGTCGACACATGTGGTATTTTTGAAGGTAAGGAAGATGAAATCTACGAAAAAAGCAAAGAAATGACACTCAAAGCACTCGAAGAATCCGATTTGGTTTTGTTCATAGTAGATGGCCGAAATGGCATAGCTTCTGAAGACTATACGATTGCCGAACTTCTTAGAAAATCTGGATGCGATGTCTTGATTGTTGCGAATAAAGTTGAAAATGAAAAGGTTTACGAAAAGGTTTATTCTGAACTTTTTTCGTTGGGATTTGGTGAGCCATTTCCAATTTCTGCAGAGCAAAACAAGAATCTGGATGACCTGATCGAAATTGTGATAAGGAAACTCGAGGAAAAGGGTTACAATTTGGAAATGCCCCTTGAGGAAAAGAATACGATCAGAGTAACTATAGCTGGTAAACCGAACGCAGGGAAGTCTTCCATATTCAATATGATCGTCAACGAAGAACGTGCTTTGGTTACACCTATAGCTGGTACCACCCGTGACATCATAGACGAATTTATAGAAATAAACGGTAGAAACTATCTATTTGTTGATACCGCTGGACTGAGAAGAAAGAGCAAGATTGATGTCTTTATAGAAAGGATAAGCACGCTCAGGACGATAGAATCCATAGAGCGTTCCGATGTTGTGGTACTCGTCATAGATGCTACGGAAGGTATCACGAGGCAAGATCAACGTATTGCAGGACTCGCTGAAAAGAATGGAAAAGGTACCGTGATAGTACTGAACAAATGGGATTTAATCAAAAACGCTGAAAGGAAAGTTAAAGAGTTCTTGGATGAAGTTCACGAAAAGTTGTATTTCATAGATTATAG
>DPXZ01000064.1 GCA_003526765.1 Fervidobacterium sp. | reverse complement strand
GATATAAATGATATATAATATTCTGCCTCACCTAAAATATCTTTCGTTGCATATTCTACAACATTTTTGTAAGTTTCGTTGCCCATGACTATAGAGTACACAGCTTCTAACTTATTTGCCTTCATTCCGACTGGATTGACAACTATCTTTTTGTCATCTAGTATGTATTTTTTTACGAACAGGTGCAAAGAGTTTCTCTCGTTGGACTGGAAGATATCGTTGAGTAAGTTGTCAGTGAGCTTGTTAACGTGTTCTTCTGATATTTCACTGCCTTCCTTTTCGCTCAACAAAATCTCTTCCCTTATCTCTGTAAGAGTGAAATCTCCACAACCAGATGAGACCAGTATCTGACCTTTGAGTTCTCTACCCGCTTGATCTTCAAGATCATCTATAACTTGGCTCATGGATTCATTTAGAGCTATGACATCCTTTATCTCGCCACTTTCCACGCCTCTTGTCTTGACGTTTGAAAATGCGATTACCTTCCCATACCCTTCAGAATAGTCAACAACTACCGCCTTTATGCTATCGTTCCCGATATCAAAAGAAACGATTTCGCGAGCCTTTGGCATACTCTCACCCCTTATATTTACAATATATAAATCCTTCCATTTCTGTACAAATAAATCTTCCCAAAATCGAGATATCTGAAAGTCATCTTGAGTGTGTTTATGCAGGGAATTATATCTGAAAGATCCGTAACATAGACTATAGCAGAATTTTGAGTGGTAATGTATTTCTCCGCGATATTTATTTCAAAAACAAAATCCGGGATTTTTGAAGGTAAATAGATCAAGGTGTTGTCATTGATCTTCCCTTCTAACACATCTAAATTAACCCCTGTTACTAACGGACTTACGTTCAAATAATCTACGGGATATACGTCATACACCTTTTCATCAGTATTTACCTTCCAAAAACGTTCATCATAATATATCGAAAACCAATAATCGTCCTCTTTTTTGGTATTATTTTCCTCTATTACCTGATTACCTTGCAAGCTGATAACCCATGAAAATAGGCAAATTGAATAAAATAAAATGAATACAACATATCTCCTCATTCAATATTACTCCTGAGCGCATGATTTGGTATAATTCAATATGAGAAAAATACAGAAAACTATTCGTTGAAATTAGTTTTACGTCAACAATTATTTTACCATAAATTTGATAGAATCGTGAAGAAAGATTTTACAATTTTTGGTATAATATAAATATAGTGTCTATTACCCTTGTATAATATACCATTTTTGGATTTGTGTGTTACAAAAAATGATAGAGTCTCAATCTATTAGGGAGGGATCAGATGTGAAAGACTTTTTTTCCGTGATTAGAGGACGTGTATTCTTTCTGGCTGTAATATTTGTAATGTTTTGCAGTGTCTTTTCAACATACGTGTTTTCACAAGTTGTCCAATATAAGACCGGTGAGGTAATCACTGGAACGATTGTTGAATCAACTGACAAGTATCTTGTTGTCGACTCAACTATAGGGAAGATATTCATTCCTTTAGATCAAGTAAGGAGTGTCGTCTTTGATGATACCGAGAATTTTCCGACAAATGGTTCTGAAATATCGATAAACGGTAGGAAATATACAGGATATTTCAAAGATTTGAAGGATGGAGTAATGACTGTTTCGACATGGTTTGGCAAGATAGTTGTACATTCGTTTCAAACGCTCGATTATGTAGGATTTGAACAGAAGGATTTTCCGGCAAACCAGAGTGTTGGACTTTTCCGCATGGAACTTTCTTCGAGTGAGAATTATGTATGTGTACTATATACCGGAGATGTTTTCATTGGGAAAGATATCTACTCAAGTGATCCTTTTTTGGTTGTAGTTGATCAACACGGCAACGAATTCTACATAGAAAAGATACTCATTGAAGATATCTACATTCCATATAAATATGCATCGGGATATGACCTTGTCGTATCAAAAGATGGTAAGAGAGTTTACGGCAAAGTATCGATCGACAGTTCTGGAATGATGCAAATTTCAGGTAGTTGGGGTAGTACAACAGTGGAGGCGTCAAATGTTGTGTTTACTACGTTTGATAGTACAAAAACTAAAGGATTAGATTCGTTGCTCAATCAATTGGAATACGATAAGGCTGCTGTTGCAGTTCTTGCAACAGCAACTCCTTTAACTGTAGATGGTAAAGAAGTAAATACGATAAAAATCTATCCAAAAGAGATTACTGATCCTCGTACAGGTATAACCTTTGTATTTGTACCAGGTGGAACTTTTTCTATGGGTGCAAGTAAGGATTGGAAGGGTGCAGATGAAGATGAATTGCCGATGCGTCAAGTGTACGTTTCTGGTTTCTACATATCGAAGTACCCAATTACTACAAAGCAATACCTGGACTTTTTGAGAGCAGCCCAGACGTCAAATGTAGCATTGGGCAATCATATTGATACAGTAGAGGTAGAATTTCTTAAGACAAAGCTGATTGCCGGTTATACAGCAGATGAAAAATTCTACAGCATTCCTATCACTGGAATAAACTGGAATTCTGCGAAGGAATATTGTAACTGGGCAGGTTATCAATTGCCAACAGAAGCACAGTGGGAAAAGGCAGCGAGGGGTAAAGACGGCAGGATGTATCCATGGGGAAATGAGATGCTCTCAACCGGTTTTAACGATGGAAAAAAGGAATACACCATCTACGATTTTGAAAGGGTAGACCTCTCACCGTACGGTGTTGTAAATATGTACGGTCTACCAATAGAGTTTTGCCGTGATTACTACGATAAATCAGCATATAAGAAACTCCCGGCAGAGAATCCTTTCAATGCTTCAGGTACACTTGTTGTTGGACGTAGTGGTGCTGTTGCTGGTAGAATCACAGATAGAATAAGTGTGGATCCAAAAGAAAAGAGAAACGATTTCACGTTTAGAGTAGTTATCGATGCTGATGATGCTATGGATATTGTCAAGAAGCCGTTGAACAACAAAGCGTTTGGCGTAACTTGGTTTGTTGTTAATGACTTAGTAAAACAGACGTACAAAGTAAAGTCAGATGGATTGTATGTAGCGTATGTGGAAAAAGACTCCCCAGCTGAAGTAGCTGGCCTTAAAGCTGGAGATATCATAGTCTCAGTAGATGGGAAAATTGTTAAGACTATCGACGATGTAGCAAAATCCATCGTTGGAAAGGCTACAGTGACGATAACCGTTGATAGGTCTGGAAAGAAAATTGATCTGAAATTGACGCCGGGTGAATGGAAATTCTAATAATGTCTAATAATGCATCAAATGAATC
The DNA here is from genome assembly GCA_003526765.1 of Fervidobacterium sp. Classification (GTDB taxonomy): domain Bacteria; phylum Thermotogota; class Thermotogae; order Thermotogales; family Fervidobacteriaceae; genus Fervidobacterium. The sequence continues at coordinate 178 of DPXZ01000064.1, read as the reverse complement.
ATGGTTTTAAAGTTTGAAACTTTTGCCAGAGCTTTTCAATCTTTTGTCTATCTATATCACAAAATACTACTTTTTCTAAGCTGCCTTGATAATCTGAGAAATAACTAATAACAGTCTTGTACGTTGTTTGTATGAACAGTTCCAATGGGTATCCGAATATTCCCGTACCAATGAAAGG
>DPXZ01000159.1 GCA_003526765.1 Fervidobacterium sp. | reverse complement strand
ATTTTTCGGATAGTTATTACCTCTATCTTTTACGTCAACGATTTTTACCTCGTACTTTTTGTCGAAAAGTTTTGATATCAAAAATCCGCCACCAGCAAGTGCAAGACCAAAAACGAGTGAGAATATATCACTCAACTTGAAGAAGTACCCAACGAGCACCCCTAGTAAAAATCCGCTTAACGGTATACCATAGAGTATCATTGCAAGTATAGCCTGATTATACTTTAAATCAACGATAACCGTATCACCAACTTCGACTGCCTTCTCAACATTCTCTTTTCTTACACTTATGTGCATATTTCCACTTTTTATCGAACAATTGCCAGACAAAGCACAGGCTGAACAAGATGCCTCTTCAGTTATCGTTTGCAAATAGATATATTTATCGTCAGTCTTTACAACTGTCATTACTTCTCTCATTTTTGCCCTCCAAATGACTCTTTAACTTACCTTACTCTACCTTTATCACTCTACCATCATCAAAAACTGATAATGAGGTTGCCCGCCATCTAAGAACTCTAATTGCAAATTTGGATACTTCTTTTTTGTGTACTTTTCAACTATGGTTTGTTCAATTGGTGTTGTGCCTGATCCCACAAAAACTGTGAGTATCTCACGTTCCTGAAGATTACACTTTTGATATATCTTGTCGATCACATTGACGAGATTCTTGTGATGTGCAACGAGCTCTTTACCAACGAAGCCGAGATATTCACTCTTCTTTATCCTTTCCCCAGCGTACTTTGAGTCTCTGACTGCAATCGTTATCGAGATTGCAACAACCTTTGGAAGGACCTCCTCTATGCTTTTCACTATCTCTTCAACCGTCTCGCCAGCTTTGTATATCATCGCCATTATGTTTTCCTGAACATTTGTAGTCTTCATTACCCTGACGGTGATACCCTCTCCCTCAGCAACCTTTGCAGCTTGTTCTGCAGCCAATATAATGTTGGAATTGTTTGGAAATACTATCACGTTGTCTGCATTTGCTCTTCTGATAGCGTCTAGTAAATCTGCCATGCTTGGATTCATCGATTGCCCGCCGGAAATGATTTCGTCAACTCCAATGTCTTTCAAAACTCGAGTAAGTCCTTTACCCGGGGAGACAGCCACGTACGCAATGGGCTTTCTTTCTTTCTTCTTGTATTTCTCACTAATCACATGTTCGTGTTGCTCTTTCATGTTGTCTATCTTGACTTTCATCAAATCACCGTATTCCAAAAACTTTTCTATCACTTTACCAGGATTATTTGTGTGTACGTGAAGTTTTATAACATCGTCTTGAATAAAGAAGACGACAGAATCTCCTATTTCGTTCAAATAGTCCTCAAGCTCTCCTTTGACAGCTTTAGAGATTGGCTTTTTAACGTTAACGATCAACTCGGTACAGTACTGGAAAGTTAGTTCTTCGAGATTGATAGATATATCTTCAGCAGGTCTTGTCTCCACGCCAGATAGGTTTATAGTCTTGTCACCAAGGATGAACATTTTGAACCCTTGAAATATGTAGTAGAGACCTTTTGCTCCAGCATCTACGACATTAGCTTCTCTCAACTTCGCAAGAAGGCTGGGCGTTTTCTTTACCGCGTCGAATGATATCTCCTCTATCTTCTCAAAAAGTTGCTCAAAACTCTCCAAGCGTGCAAGCTGTTCGGACTCTTCATCGATCATTCTAACAACAGTTAATATCGTTCCCTCAACTGGTCGCAATACTGCCTTGTATGCAACTTGTCGTGCATTGCTCAATGCCTTTACAAAATCAGAAACGCTTATCCTGTTCTTCTTGTCTATCGCCTCGCAAAATCCTCTGAAAATCTGCGAGAGTATAACACCTGAATTGCCTCTTGCACCCATCAATGTACCACGCTTTATAGACTCGAGTACATTTTTCAACTTTATGTCTGTAATATTTTCCAAATACTTACAGGCTTCAAGCATGGTTGAACTCATGTTGGAACCGGTATCACCATCTGGCACAGGGAAAACATTGAGTGCATTTATCTCATCACGGTGCATCAACAAATTTTCGGCACCCTTCATGAATATGCCTTTCATCTCAACTCCATTTATTGTTTTTGTCAAAATATCACCTCATTTCAACTAACACAGCCATGCGACTTATTATCTGACACCAATTATATGGACATTGATGTCTGCATTTTCACAGTTTGCGTAAGATTTAAGCTTGTGCTGTACGTTTTCTTCTATATTTTTTGCCACCTCAGTCACTTTTGTACCATATTCAACTTCAACGAATATATCGATCGTAATGTGGCCAAAGTCATCTTCCTCCACCTTGATCTTTCCTTCTTCGGAAGAGAACCATCTGGAGAACCAGTTGTCTGTTCCAATGCTGATAGGTCCATATGTTTCGATAACACCCAAATAAACCAACTTTCTAATCGCATTAACTGTGATCTCAATCTCACCATATTCGTTCTGAATTTTCATACTCTCTTCACTCCTTTCCGGATATTTTCTTTTACCTTCTCTTCAATGGTATTCCTACTCAGTCCTGCATAAGTGATCAGCTGTTGCCTTGAGCCTTGTGGAACAAATTGATCACATATACCTATGTTATGAATTCTAATCTCACCGAGATAATCTCTGAAATGTTCGTTGATGTGCGATATCAATCCCTCACCAAAACCACCAGCGACTGTACCTTCTTCCACGGTAAATATGAACGTATGCGTTGATATGATTTTAAGTATTGCATTTGCATCGAATGGTTTGACACTTCTAACGCCCAGTAACGTCCAGTTGTTTTTTTGGCACATTTCCACATATTCCCTTGATAGCGTTCCTACTGCAAGTATTGCAACGTCATTGCCTTCAACTAAATTTTCCCACCTAAAAGGACTGAAAAATTCTGTTGAATCTATTTTACCACAAATCTCATCTATTTTACCAGATTCCACATCTCGAGGATATCTGATTGCAATTGGCCCTTGAATTGTACCCATTTTCTGTAATACAAAGTACAACGTGTTTGCCAGATCCTGAGCGTTCAATGGGGTCAATATCTTAACGTTTGGAATTGATCTCATATACGCTATATCGAATATACCATGGTGCGTTGGACCATCCGTTCCAACCAATCCCGCACGATCTATTGCAAAAACAACGTTGAGATTTTGGAGCGCAACGTCATGTACAATTTGGTCGTAGGCCCTTTGAAGAAAGGTTGAATATATGGCAACAACAGGTTTGAATCCATTCATCGCCAGCGCGCCAGCATACGTGACGACAGATTGTTCTGTAATACCGAGATCTACGAATCTATTTGGAAATTCCTTTGAAAATTGTTTTAGGCCCGTACCATCCGGCATGGCTGCGGTAAGTGCGACTATTTTCGGGTCTTCTCTTGCGATTCTTACCAAGACATTACCAAACACATCGCTGTAAGAGAATGTATTGGCTGGTTTCTCAAAGTCCCCAGAATCCGGATCAAATTTGTCTACACCGTGGTACTTCGTTGGATTATTCTCCGATGGCATGTATCCTTTACCTTTTGTTGTAAACACAGTCAAAATAGTCGGATATGAATAATCTTTTATCATCTTTAATGATTCTTCCAATGTATGTAAGTCGTGGCCATCGATCGGGCCAAAATGTTTTATACCGAGCGATTCGAAGAAATCTTGTCCTAAAAGTGCAACCTTTACTGCCTCTCTCACCTTTTTCAATTCAAATTCTACATTACTCTTTATGCCACGTTTTACTGCTTCTTTTATATTTAGGTATATCTTGTTCGTTCGAAGATTTTCAAGCAATATAGATAAGCCACCAACGTTTTTCGATATACTCATTCCGTTACTGTTTAAGATTATCTTTATCTTAGAATTCTGACTTTTTAATTGATTGAGTGCTTCCAATGCCTCACCACTTGTTAAAGCGCCATCACCTATGACGACAACTACATTTGCCTGCTTCCCATCTAGTTCGAGTGCCTTTTCTATTCCAAGTGCCGCTGCAATGGACGTTCCCACATGTCCCGTGCCGAATCTATCGACAGGATCTTCAAATATATTAGTAAAGCCGGATATTCCACCGAACGTACGGAGCGTTCTGAATTTATCCCATCTACCTGTTAGCAACTTATGTGTGTAAGATTGATGACCAGTATCCCAAATAATGTAATCTTCAAATGGATCAAAGACTCGGTACAGTGCGAGTGTTAACTCCACTGTACCTAAGTTTGAGGCTAAGTGCCCTCCATTTTGAGATATGACAGAAATCATGTATCTTCTTATATCTTCGGCAAAATCGTACAACTCTTCATAGTTCATCTGCCGTATCTTGTTGATCATTTCCCTCTTTTGATCATTTTCATCTAGGGTAGCCACATCTATCCCTTCATTCCTTAGGATTTAGAAAAAACACCTGAAAACAAATCATTTTATGACCTCTGTCTTCATGTACGGCCTTAGCACCTCTGGGACTGTGATTGAACCATCCGGGTTTTGATAATTCTCCATTATGGCAACCAATGTCCTTCCGATCGCCAATCCCGAACCGTTGAGTGTATGTACGTAGTTCATCTTTCCATCTTTTGTCCTGTATCTGATATTTCCCCTCCTTGCTTGGAAGTCAGTATCGTTACTGCAAGAGGAAATTTCCTTGTACCCGTTGTAAGATGGTAGCCATACTTCTATATCATACGTCTTTGCTGCTGCAAATCCGATATCTCCAGTGCATAATGTGATTACCCTGTAGGGTAACCCAAGTAATTGCAATATCTTCTCCGCATCGTGGGTCAACTGTTCAAGAGCCTCAAATGAATTGTCTGGCTTTGCATACCACACAAGCTCGACTTTTTCAAATTGATGCTGCCTAATCAGTCCCCGTACATCTTTACCATAACTTCCAGCTTCCCTACGATAGCAAGGTGTGAATGCAGTATATTTCAAAGGTAGCATATCTTCGTCGAGTACATCGCCTATATGTAACGCTGCAAGAGATACTTCGGCAGTCGGTATGAGAAACAGATCATCTCTCTCACAAGTGTATAACTCTTCAGAGAATTTTGGTAGTTGTCCCGTCGCGGTAATCGTTTCTCTCTT
>DPXZ01000050.1 GCA_003526765.1 Fervidobacterium sp. | reverse complement strand
TTCTTGACCTCTTTCTTCATTTTCCGATTTAATTATATATTATTATCACTCCTATGTCAAGAGTGCCAATTATGATTATGATATGGCCTACAAATATCTAATGAGCAATATATCTGTAATATAAATTATAATGTTCCCAATTTTTTAAGCATATGTAACTATTGAGTGCCACAATGTGTCTCCACGAATAGTTTTGGATTTCTGCATAAGTTACATAGATGCTACTGTAATACTGGTAAGAAGGATTTGATGCAAAGTAATTGATTACGTTTCATGAGGCTTGTGAAAAACAAAAGAGGGGCTTATAGACCCCTCTTTTGTCATTGCCTATTTAAAGATGTTGTTTATCAAGCAATTTCCTTTATTAGTCTTTCAACAAGTATCATTCCGACTCTTTCTTGAGCTTCGAATGTTGATGCACCTATGTGTGGTGTTGCAACGATGTTTGGTAGTGCAAGCAACTTTTGTCTTAGTTCGTCGGTTGGTGGTTCTAATTCAAACGTATCTAATCCTGCTGCGTATATTTTTCCACTCTTGAGTCCTTCGTAGAGTGCTTCCTCATCGACTATTCCACCACGTGCAGCATTGATTATTATTACTCCATCTTTCATTTTATCGATTGTTTCTTTGTTTATGAGCTTTTTCGTCTCTGGGGTGAGTGGAACATGAACTGTGATGTAATCGCTCTCTTTGTATATTGTCTCCAAATCGACAATCTCAACTGGTAAATCTGACTCTTTCACAAATGGGTCGTAGGCTAAGATTCTCATGCTGAATGCTGCAAGTCTTTTTGCCACTTCTCTTCCAATATTTCCAAATCCGATGATGCCCACTGTCCGACCAAATAGTTCGTGCCCTTCAAGTTCTTTCTTTGTCCATTTACCATTTTTCAGATCAGATGTTCCACGGGCGATGTGTCTTGAGCATGCAATCATGAATCCGATCGTGAGTTCTGCAACCGATATGCTGTTTGCACCAGGTGTATTGATGACTTTTATGCCTTTCGCTTTGGCAGCTTCTACATCGATGTTGTCAAGACCTGTTCCAGCCCTACCGATGATTTTCAATTTCTTGCCTGCTTCTATGAGATCAGCAGTCACTTTCGTTGCACTTCTCACTACGAGTACTTCTATCTCTGGCATAAGTTTCATTAATTCGTCTTTTTCATAATGCTGAGAGGTAAGTTCTACACCTCTCACACTTGCCAACTTTTCAGTTGCTTGTTTATCCAAAGGATCATTTATGTGTACTCTCATATTATCCCACCAATCCTTTGAAAAGTATTTCTTCAGCGGCTTTGACTCCTTTTCCAATCTCGACTTTGTAGCCAAGTTCGCTAAGTGCAAATTCAAGTGCGGTTATTCCTGTGATTATATCAAATGGCGTAAGATATCCAAGATGCGATATTCTAAATATTTCATCCTTCATTGGTTCTTGTCCCGCTGCTATAGTGACGCCGTACTTGTCTCTCATAACCTTCGTTAAATTGCTCGAAGGAACATATGGAACACTTGGTGACTTGACAGCCGTAAGAACATTTCCAGGTCTTTCAGAGAAGAGCTCGAGACCAAGTGCGCTTATGGCAGCCCTTGTAGCCTCACCGTACAACTTGTGTCTGGCCCAAACATTTTCTATCCCTTCTTCTTTAAGCATCTTAACGGCCTTATTCAACATATATATGAGATTAACAGCCGTTGTCCAAGGATTGTCTGGTGCACTCTTTTTGTATTTTCTCAGATCGAAATAGTATCTACTGTTCGTACATTTTTCGATCTTTGCATATGCTTTGTCGTTGACTGCAATGAATGCCAATCCAGGAGGTAGCATCCAACCTTTCTGTGAACCAGAGACCACCACGTCTATTCCCCATTCATCCATCTTCAATGGTTCTGCGAGTAGTCCACTTACTGCGTCGGTGACTAAGATTACATCTGTACCTTTCGTAAGCTTCGCAATATTCTCTAAATCGATGACCGTACCGGTTGAGGTCTCACTGTAAGTTGTAAATACAACCTTTACATCGGGATTCTCTTTCATTGCTTTTTCTATCATCTCTGGTGTTACTGCAGCTCCCCAAGGTAATTTGATCTCGACTGGAATTATTCCATATGCCTTTGCAATATCGACCCATCTCTCGCCAAACTTACCTGCGTTAACGATTATAGCTTTTTCACCAGGGTTTACAAGGTTTACCATGGCCGTTTCCAACGCGCCCGTTCCAGATGACGAGAGTACATAGACGGGATACTGTGTCTGGAAAATGTACTTTGTCATCTCCAAGGTCTCTTTTAGAATGTTGACAAACTCAGGCGTTCTGTGGTGTATCGTTTCTTTTGCACCTTCAAGCAAAACCTCCTGTGGTACTGGAGTAGGGCCAGGAGACAAAAGCAAGTATCTTCTTACCATACAAATCCCTCCTTGTGAGTGATGGTGATACTTTCAATAGAGTTTTTGATATTTACGTTGGATTGCGAAGTATTACTTGAAACGTCCTAATTTTCCATAAAGCAATACAATTTTACATCTAATAATGGTGAAATGACAATATCGTTAATGGTGAATTTTTTTGCATGCAAATGTTTGCACAATCGGATTTTTTTCAAAATCGTGAGTATGCTACTCTAAATGCATTATAACAGTACGAAGTGATTTTTGATATTTGGCACATTTTTGCTAATATTAATATGTATTTACCAAAAAATCATTGAAGGAGTGATATGCATGGATCTCGATAGCAAATTATCTGAGGTAGGTAGGAACTTGAGATCATCTCTGATTAGAGAACTATTGAAGTTCGCGTCGGTACCGGGCTCTATATCATTTGGCGGCGGTGTTCCTGATCCTGATGCCTTTCCAAGGCACGAACTTGCTCAGATTGCTCAAGAAGTTACCGAAAAGGAGTACAAATACACACTTCAATACAATACAACAGAAGGCGACGACCAACTTGCAACTCAGATTATCAAATTGCTCGACCGTATGTATGGGATTAAAGATGTAAAACGTGACAATATTATCTTCACAACCGGTTCTCAGCAAGCTTTGGATTTAGTAGCAAGAATTTTGCTCGACAAAGATAGCATTTGTTTTGTAGAATTCCCTGTTTATCTGGGCGCTGCAAGCGCGTTCAGAATGACTATGACACAATTTGAGAGTATACCACTCGAAGATGATGGTATCGATGTTGATTATTTTGAGAGGAAGTTAGAAGAGCTTGACAAGGCTGGAAAGAGAAAGAATTTTAGATTCCTCTACACTGTGCCAAATTTCCACAACCCAGCCGGTGTTACGATGAGTTTAGAGAAGAGGAAGAG
>DPXZ01000061.1 GCA_003526765.1 Fervidobacterium sp. | reverse complement strand
ACTCTGTAGTTTGTCATGGCAGGCTTACCGATTTGTGACGCAGTGGTTGTCATTCTTACGCGCAATATGGGATTGCGCGCTATGTTTATCTCTATGTTGCCTTCCTTTTTTTCAACTGCACCTTTGACTAAGCATATGTATGTCTTTTCCGTGAGTCTGTCTTTGAATTGTTTGGTGAGCGATTGGTGTGCGAGGTCGTTTTTGGCAATGACCATGACTCCGCTTGTGTCTTTGTCAAGTCTGTGGACGATGCCGGGTCTGAGTATGCCACCTATGCCACCGAGGTCTGTACAGTGGTATAGCACGGCATTGACGATCGTGCCCGATGTGTGCGATGGTATCGGATGTGTGATTATGCCCGGCTGTTTGTTTATGACGATTATATCTCTATCTTCGTATATTATGTCAAGCGGTATGTTCTCGGGTTCGATCTGTGGTAGTGTCGGTTTGTCCGGCATCTCTAAGGTAATTGTATCCCCAGACTTCACCTTGTGACTCGGCTTCTTGGAAATTCCATTCACCAGCACTTCCCCATTCTTTATCGCTTTCTGTATGTACGTTCTGGAGATCCACTCCGGTGTTTTCTCGAGCACGAATTTGTCGAGCCGCCAGCCATTTTCCCTGTTTGTCACTTGTATGTCCACTATCTTCCCTCCGATTGCTGTCTTTTTCCATTCTTTTTGTTTTGGATTCTGCGATGAGCATTTGTATCACGAGTCCAATGCTACCGAACATGATGGACATATCCGCTATGTTGAATACAGTGGGCCAGTGAATCATCGTGATGAAGTCTACAACGTATCCGAACCTTATCCTGTCTATGAGGTTGCCAAGCGCACCGCCTAAGATGAATGCAAAGAATATTTGCGTACTCTTTTTCATCTCGATGAATGTTGGGATGATGGACATGACTACTACTATGAGTAACGTTAGGTATATGACGATCTCTTTTACGCCAGATAATAGTCCAAATGCAACACCTGTGTTCGTCGCATATGTGAAGATGAAGAATCCGGATAGGATTTTTATCTGTCCCCGAAGGTATAGTGTTGCAATGTATTTTGTGATTTGATCCAAAACGAGTGTCAATACGAGCCAGAACATTTAATCAACCTTTCCGATTATCATCGTATAATTTTTGGGTAGTTATATCTTTCTGTAAATGAACGATGAGGCTATTTCTAATCCCAGGTTTTTGTAGTTGAATATCCTTTCTGTGTTGCCAACGAAGAGTAATCCACCCGGTCTAAGGCTCTCTGAAAAGCGTTTGTAGAGTTGGTCTTTTGCCTCCATCTCAAAGTATATGACGACGTTTCTGCACATGATGAGGTCAAAGCCTTTTTCAAATGGGTCTTGGAGTAGGTTGTGCCGTTTGAAGACAACTCTTGCCTTTACGTTCGGCTTGACTATGTATCTGCCATCTCGGACGATGAAGTATTTCTGTATGTATTCTTGCGGTGTGCTTACCATGGACCTTTCTTCGTATTCGCCAACTTGTGCATGTGTGAGTACGCCCATATCTATGTCTGTCGCAATGATTTTAGCTGATTGTGGTGCTTTGAGTTCTTCAAGTACCATCGCAAGTGTGTATGGTTCTTCACCAGATGAACAACCGGCACTCCATGCTTTGAATTTTGTGCCGCTCTCTTTTAGAAGCTGTGGTATGAATTTGTCTTTGAGCTCTTGCCATTTATCGGGGTTTCTGAAGAATTCGGTGACGTTTATCGTCAATTTGTCAAGGAATTCGTCTTTCTTCTTGTTGTCTTTGAGTATCATGTCAAGGTATTCTTTGTACGACTTGCAATTGTATTTCCTTATGAGCATCTCTATGCGTCTCTTCATCCTCTCAGGCTTGTATCCAGAAAGGTCTAATCCCATCGTTTCGTTTATTCTTCCAACGAACCATGTGAATTCTTCCCAAGGAAATTCTGGACCCTCACCAGATTGGAAATTCGAAATCCAAGCGAATTTCTTTCCCTTTGCATCGTCCAGTGACATACATATCGCCTACCTTCCAAGAAGCGTTCCAGATAGTTGCGCCGCTCTTTTGATCTTTTACGATGTTCATTGTTAAGTTATCTATTTTAACGGAGAATCCGAAATCGATATTGATTGCGTTGTTTGTTGTATTCGATGCACTCGAATCTGTGTATCCAGTTGCATAAACCAAGAAGTTGTCAGTGGAGAAGGTTCCGCCTATGCCTGTTCTTGTGCCATAGAATGCATATATGTTCTTTCCAACACCGAAGTTGAATCCGTCACCGACGCGTTCGAGGAAGATGTCCACCCACTTTGTTTTGAATGAGACACTTACTGCCTCGCTGTTTCCTAATATCGATAGCATATCGTCTTGGTGGATGAGATAATCACCGTAGTAGCCCGTATTTACCCACGTGGAATGCCACGTTTTAGAGGCAGGGTTTATGAATGTGGTGAATGGTATATCTCCGTTGAATGTTGTGTATGTGACTTTGTAGGGATAATCATCGAATTGGAAATAGTCTATCATGTTGGAAAAATCTGGATTGATGTATATGATACCGCGCTTTTGGTCTATGGGTATATCTAATTTGAATTTTGTATTGAATTTCCAGAATGAAAAGTCGTACCGTGCTATTAGACCGTAAGTAGTGTCAAATGGAGAGACACCGAAATAAAGCGTCTCTCCAAATGTTATTGAAGTATATGCTGTTGCAAACAGAAAGATAACAATGTATAGAATTTTTGCCACCGACTTTTGGCTTTTCAACTCGCTACCACCTGTAATCTACACGTTGTCTGTAGCTTATGTCTTTCCTTTATCTTTCTTTAGCCTTCCAATTTCTCCATTATCGCGTCGAGTTCCGCATCATCTATATCGAAGTTTCCAAATACTTCTTGGACGTCGTCGTTTTCTTCGAGTGCATCGACGAGTTTGAGGACTTTCTCTGCCTCTGAACCTGTCACTTTGACGCTGTTCTTTGGCTTGTATATCATTCTGGCCTCGCCTTCAAATCCGTTCTTTGCAAGTTCGTCTCTCAATGCGGTCATAGATTCTGGTGCAGTGTATACAAGTACAGGGTCTCCCTCTTCTATGTCCTCTGCACCTGCATCTATCGCAAGTAGCATGAATTCGTCCATGTCTGAAATCTTCTCTGCGGGTATTTCGATGACACCTTTTCTTTCAAAGAGCCATGCAACTGACCCGCTTTCTGCGAGTGAACCACCATTTTTGCTGAGTATGTGCCTGAGTTCTTGTGCCGTTCTGTTCTTATTGTCTGTCAGTGT
>DPXZ01000072.1:2553-5462 GCA_003526765.1 Fervidobacterium sp. | reverse complement strand
GTCGGTGCAGCAACGGAAACCGAACTCAAGGAGAAGAAACACAGAATCGAAGATGCTCTCAGTGCAACAAGGGCAGCAGTTGAAGAAGGTATCGTCCCTGGTGGTGGAATCACGTTGCTAAGGGCAAGGAAAGTTCTTGAACCTATACTCGCTGAGCTTTCTGGTGATGAGAAACTCGGTGCACAGATTGTTTACAACTCACTCGAAGCACCTATCAAACAGATAGCGCTCAACGCAGGTTACGATGGCTCGATAATAGTTCACAACGTACTTTCCAAAGAAGAAGTTCCATACGGATTCGATGCGTTGAAAGGTGAATACTGCAATATGTACGAAAGGGGTATCATCGACCCAGCAAAGGTTACAAGGAGCGCATTGCAAAATGCTGCATCAATCGCAGGTATGCTCTTAACAACTGAGGTACTCGTAGTAGAGAAACCTGAGGAAAAGAAACCTGAAGTACCTGAAATGCCAGCAGAGTATTGATGAATTTATGAATTGAATAGATAGTAACAAGCGAGATGGCACACATCAAAGTGCCATCTCGTTTTTTTGTATGTTTTCAAAATCCACTGGCAAACGCTTGAAAATGTGTGTTAAAATGTATGTGATGGAATGCAGAGTGTACTTTCAGTACGTACTTGCAGAGCGTACTTTCAAAGCATACTATGGCATGATTGGCGAGGTGATGTCTTTGCGTGTCAGATTAGTCGTGGTTACGGACATAAGAGGTATCATAGCAAGGAATGAAAATGACCCGGTAAATTGGTCAAGTGCTGAAGATAAACGCTTTTTCAAACAAATTACTACCGAATCCGGTCTTGTCCTCATGGGACGTAGGACCTATGAGAGTATCGGAAGGAATCTGCCTGGCAGGATAAATGTGGTGATGAGTAGGCAAAAGGAAATAAACTTGCCATACAGACCGAACTATCTGGTCTCTGGTACCCCACAGGAAATTGTATCGTTTCTACGTGATAAAGGCTACACCGACATGTGTGTAATAGGTGGCCAGAGCGTCTTTACCGAATTCTTGAATGCCGGATTATCAACGGACATATACATAACTATTGAACCGATGATAATGGCGGGCAATTTGAACCTTTTTGGAGAAATATCGAATGATTTGCACTTAAAATTAGAAAGAGTGCTGAAATTGAACGATGTTGGTACAATTAACGTACATTATCGAATATTGCAGTAAATGGCATAGCTCAAGAGAGAATTTGTACCAAAATGATAGGTTTGAAAAATCGAAATATTCTGGTAAAATATATCGTAGCTTGATTACTCAGTAGATTTGGAGGTGGGGAAATGCTTGCGAAGGACAAGCGCACGGTTGTGCTTGTAGGTCATAACGGTTCTGGAAAGTCAACGTTCATGGTTTCTGCTTTAAACCTCGGAGGAATCCCTGTTACTAAGAAGGAAATTGATTTTGACCCAGTAGAGGGCCAAAGAGGTGCAAGCATCAATTCTCATGTTGGAACGTTTGAGTTTGAAGGTAAGCAAATTACATTGATAGACACGCCAGGTTTCAGTGACTTTATAGGTGAGGTTATAGGTTCTGTCTTTGTATCTGAGAATGTGTTGAGCGTTGTTAATGCAACTGCAGGGGTTGAAATCCAAACTGAAAGGACATGGTCATTGGCAAACGAAATGGGTAAACCCATTTTGGTTTTTGTCAATCAGATGGACAAGGAAAGAGCCAATTTTGATGAGACATTAGAATCGTTGAGAGAAAGATTTGAAACGAAGATTGTTCCAATCGTTTATCCCATAGGTAAGGAATCGAGCTTCAGAGGTATCGTTGACCTGATTTCTGGTAAAGCGTATCTTTACGAAGATGGAAAGGTAAGAGAAGCAGATGTCCCAGCAGATTTGAAAGATAGAGTTGAAGAAGTTAAGATGTCAATAATGGAAGATATAGTGTCCTTAGATGATGTGCTCATGGACAAGTATTTTGCTGAAGAACAGATCACACCAGATGAACTGATTTCTGCTCTGAGGAAAGGTCTTGTCGAAAGGCAGATTGTACCAGTCCTCGCAGGTTCAGCAGAGAAGAATATCGGTATAGATTTCTTGCTCAGAAAAGTCATCGAAATCGGTGCGTCACCACTCGATGCAAGACCATACAAGGCGAAGTTGGATAGCGGTGACGAGGTGGAAGTGTCCGCTTCTGAGACTGATCCGTTCGTTGGTTATACATTTAAGGCAGTAGTAGATCCGTTTGTTGGTAAGTTGAGCTTCATCAAAGTGATCTCAGGTAATTTGAGACAAGGTGATGGGTTTAACAACGTTACTAGGGGAACGCAAGAAAAGGTTGGACACCTCTACTTTGGAAAGGGTAAAGATACTTACGAGGTAGAAGAAGTATCTTGTGGGGATATAGTTGTCCTTCCAAAGTTGAAAGAAAGCGCTGTAAAAGATACGGTTACACACAAGGACAGAAAGCTTACAATCATACCGCCAGATTATCCAGAACCTATGATTTCAAAGAGTGTCACGCCAAAGTCAAAATCAGATATAGACAAGATAAGTGCAGGACTGAGCAGATTGGCAGATTCTGACCCAACGTTTGCTTGGGAATTTGACCCTGAAACTGCCGAAACAGTCATCTCCGGTGTGGGTGGTATGCACCTCGATGTTATGGTTGAAAGATTGAAGAATACGTTTGGAGTAGACGTTGAAGTTGGTAAACCGAAGATAGCCTACAGAGAAACTGTAATGACGAAGGCTGTTTCAGAACACAAACACAAGAAACAGAGTGGTGGACATGGTCAGTACGGTCACGTCAAAATAGAGATAGAACCTGCAGAACGTGGTGCAGGGTTTGAGTTCGTTGACAAGATAGTCGGTGGCGTCATACCGAGAAACTTCATACCGTCGGTCGAAAAGGGTATACGCGAGGC
>DPXZ01000072.1:0-2380 GCA_003526765.1 Fervidobacterium sp. | reverse complement strand
CTATTTGATGGTTCGTACCACGAAGTTGACTCTTCAGATATATCGTTCCAAATTGCGGCAATACAAGCATTCAAAAAGGGTATGCAACAGGCAAAACCTGTCTTGCTCGAACCAGTTATGCACGTTGAAGTTTACACACCGGACGAGAATGCCGGAGATGTCATGGGGGAAATCAGCTCAAGGAGAGGTAGACCGATGGGCATGGAACCAGCTGGAAAGGGTATCACGGTTGTTAAAGCGGAAGTACCTCTTGCGGAGATGTTAGATTTCCAAGGAAGGCTCTCTTCGATAACAAGTGGTAGAGGTTACTTCACAATGAGGTTCATCAGATACGATGTAGTTCCACCAGTTGCACAAGAAAAGATAATAGCAGAACGCAAGAAGTATTTGGAAGAACAAGCCGAAGAATAAGAAGAATAAAAAGAGAGCAGATTTTAGAAAGGGAAAAATTCGAGGGCTGGCTGTGAGGCCAGCCTTTTTCATACCATAATGTCCACGATGTTCCACATCGTTCTGCAGTTATTTATTATGCTAGTTATTATACTAGTTATTATGTTAGTCGATAAGTTACTCGATGTGATATGCGTTCAGCTGAGTAAGGAAAGCGCAATGTGTGTAAAGAATAATAAGGCAGAACCATTAGGAGGTGTAGTGTGTGGCGAAGAAAAGTAAAGCAGTTCCTATCATATTGGGGATTGTGATAGCGCTTGTTGTACTCTCAATACTCTTTCTTTTTGGATACTCATCATTTCTATCAAGGCAAGTTTACGGTCCAGACGCAGGTACGTTTTATGGCTGGAGGAACTATGTGAGCTATGTCTTTTCCAAAATACCGTTTGTGAAAAACTATGTTCAATATGAAAGTTTGGAGACGATAAGTCCATCCGATTACTTTGAAAAGGTGTATCAGAAATATCAAGAGCAATTGAACAATCAATTAGCAGACATACAGAATAGGGAAGCAGAATTGGCAAAGAAGGAAGAGGAAGTTAACAAGCTGTTGAGTTCTCTCACAGAGATAGAGAATAGCTGGAAAGAGCAGAAACTAAAAGAAGAGCTCAACAAGGTCCAAGATACGGTTAGCCTAACGAGATTGAATGACATAGTTGATACATTCTCAAATTCAGATCCTGCACAATTGACAAGGCTTATGAACGCCGATAACATGTCGGTCGATACATTGGCACTCGTCTTTTCCAAATTGACACCTGATACAAGGGCTGAAATGCTCCAGAAACTGACTTCAGTAAATCCACAAAAAGCTGCTCAAATTGTTGAGAAAATGGGTGGAGTGGACCAGATAATAAGCGATATAGACTTCAAAGTTGAAGAATTGAAAAATACGATCAACGATTTGGTAAATACCGAGGCTACTATCATATCGTTGAGTGGATTCAGTAAAGGTGTGTCTGCATTCCTGTCCGATATGAGCTACGAGGAACTGTGGAATTTTGTCTTGAAGATTCAATCGAGACCTGATTTAGTCCTTTACATACTATCAAACGTAGATTCTCAGACTACAGTCAGACTACTGAGGGACATTAAGGACAACAACGAGCAACTATTCATAGACATCATGAATAAGGGGGTTAAACCTTGACCACTGTGACAAATTTAACAAATTTGATTAAAAGTGCGGAGATGGCAAATGTAGATCTCAAAAAATTGAATGAAGTCGTGCAGAGTGGGCAGTCATTTGAGGATGTCCTAAAGGGTATCGTTGAAGAACTTAGGGCAAAGGCAAGCCCAGATGCTACAAGCAGTACTGACAAGAAAGTCAGCAAATCAAATTACTCTGAAGCTAAAGCATCAGAAGGTAAAAATGTGCAAGAAAAAGTGATCAATGAGTCAGAAAATATTGCGCAGAGTAAAAGCAGTAAAGCTAATTCAAACGATACCACCGTCGCTTCGAATTCAGATATCACCACTGGAAAATTGAAAGAATCGATAGAATTGCTGGAATCAACAACCGAGAAAATTGGACAAGATGACAGAAGTGGCAAGGCAAACGAAAGTGGCGAGAAGATACCAACAAGTCAAACAGGTCAATTGACCATTAATAACGATAGAGCAAAGGGTGTAGAAAGCGCAAACGTAAAAGAAGCGATCAGAGAAAATGTAAAAAAGGCAGCCGAGCGACAAGAGACAACGAAAAATGTAGAAGATGTATCAAATAAGGCTAAAAATGCTGCCAATAATGTGACTGCCAAGGACTCCCCTTCAACCGGCTCCTTGGTCAAACAAACGCAGGATAATCCTGTTGAAAAGGGTATTGAAAATGGTAATTTAAATGATGAGAAAATTAAAGATGCGCAAGGCAAGTTGCCAAAGTTGAATGATGAAGATAAATCGAGTGCAAAGCAAATTGCGGAGAGAGCAA
>DPXZ01000019.1 GCA_003526765.1 Fervidobacterium sp. | reverse complement strand
CAACATAATGCTTCGTTGAATAATTCAAGGTTTGGAAAGACTTTTCAAAACCATGAGAAATCAGAAACTGTAGATTCATGGGTCTTGAAAAAACCAGAAAATACTTGAAAACCATATGAGAAGTAGTATTATATGAAATAGATAGTAATTTACCTTAGACTGCCAGCAATAGGAGGTGTACAATGGCAAGGTGTATCTACTTGAGAATGCAGCTAATTTAGGTGCTGTAAGATTAACTACACTAGATGTAAAAGCGAACAAAACGGTCTGGAAAGCTCCATTCAAAAACCATTCAAAAACCTTTAAGCATTCACGGACAATGATCAAGGAGGTGACTAAGAAATGGCTGCACCAGTTTTTTCAAAAACTCTAAAAAGGATACAGTCTGAGTTTAGG
Organism: Fervidobacterium sp.; assembly: GCA_003526765.1. Classification (GTDB taxonomy): domain Bacteria; phylum Thermotogota; class Thermotogae; order Thermotogales; family Fervidobacteriaceae; genus Fervidobacterium. The sequence continues at coordinate 2,584 of DPXZ01000019.1, read as the reverse complement.
ATGATGCATAGCTTTTTGATAAATGATCCCTTGGTAAAAGAAACACTTTTCACGTCGAACTCCAGATTATTTACTGTTTTGCGGACAACCAATCTATTTTTCTCTTTTGTAGTCTTTATACCAATAATTGCGAGCTTTTGGAGTTTCAATCTCCCAAGCTTTTTGGGCTATATACTATGTGCGTTTGTAGTTTATCTGACGTGGATCTTTGAATTGGTAACAAAGTCAATTATACTGGAAGAGATTAGAACTCTCACAATCGTCCAAGTTTCTCTCCACAGTGTCTTTGGAATATGGATGGGGTTCTATGGTAAATTTCATACATACGATTTCATCTTACACTTAACTGGTGGTATGTGGTTGGTATTTCTCATCTATCCCATTGTAATCGGAATTGAATTGCTTTCAACCGACTCCAAGAATCCCTTTTTCTACTTTAAGATTGTAACCATTACCTTAGCGGCCGTGACAGCTTTGGGCGCCTTTTGGGAAATTGGCGAATTTGTTTCCGATTTAATCTTTAGAAACTATCCCGGCTACAGGCTTGCTCAAGAGGATAGCCTCTTTGATACAATGACCGATATACTGGCAAATCTTATTGGGACAATAGCAGGGATGGAGATTTTTTGGACAACACTGAAGAAATTGAATAAATACAGAGATATGGACTTACTCTTCCAAAGGATGGGAAGAGCTTTGAAAGACTACATCAATAACATGAAGAAGTGATGTTCAATCCCCACAGATCAAAAACCATTGTTAGAAATCACAATGCATTAACCTGTGCGGAAATCCGTAGAGGTTGCTTGTTGTTGATAAGTGGCAGTATTGTTTGAAAAAGCGTTTGTAGGTGATTAGAATTTGTTTTTTCTTTGGTATACTCCAATCTATTGCAGTTGGCCAAAGTTTGTGATTGTCTCAAAAGTAGTATAATTAAGTTGTGATAACATCGGTCAATGATGCGTAACATAGTCTAAAAAACTAAGGAGGCGATTGAATTGGGGACTACTATGAAAGCGATAATGAAGAAGGTTGCTGGTCCTGGTTTGTCTATGGAAGAGGTGGAAAAACCAACTAATTTGGGTCCAAGGGATGTGCTTATAAAGGTCAGAAGGGCATCGATCTGTGGAACTGATGTTCATATATATGAGTGGAACGAATGGGCACAATCGAAGATAAGACCACCGATGATCACAGGCCATGAGATGGCTGGTGAGGTTGTTGCAATTGGAAGTGCTGTGACGAGGGTAAATATTGGCGATGTGGTTACAAGTGAGACACATATTCCGTGCGAGACTTGCTATCAATGTAAGACCGGTAGGATGCACGTTTGCAAGAATTTGAAGATACTTGGTGTCGACAGAGACGGGATTTTTGCAGAGTACGCAGTGATTCCAGAGACTGTACTCTGGAAATTCTCACCCGAGATTCCTCTCGATTATGCTTCTGTGATGGAACCGTTTGGTAATGCAATTCACACGGTTTCTTCAACGAATCTACTTGGTAAGACTGCTTTGATCAGTGGTGCAGGTCCAATAGGTTTGATGGCGATTCAAGTTGCGAAGGTCGGCGGCGCTACAACGGTCATCGTTTCTGAAGTTGATCCTTTCAGGATCGAGATGGCTAAGAATAATGGTGCGGATGTTGTAATCAATCCTATGGAGAAAGACTTGGTGAAGGAAGTTTACAGTCAATTAGACGATGGCGTAGATGTGCTATTCGAGATGAGTGGAAGTAAAAAGGCACTCGAAGATGGTTTGAAATGTGTGACGATGGGTGGAGAGGCGGCTGTGTTAGGCCTTTTCGGTAAGAAGATAGATATAGATTTCGATTCCTTGATCACGATGAGAGGAATAACGGTCCATGGTATCACTGGGAGACGAATGTTCCAGACTTGGCGAATTGCAGATGAGCTTTTGAGGACCAAAAAGGTTGATCTTTCAAAGGTTGTTACGCACGTTCTTCCATTTGAGGAATGGGATAAGGGATTTGAACTGATGATTAATAAGAAATGTGGTAAGGTCGTACTCAATCTCGATACTATTAGTAAGTAATCTAATCAATTTGTAAGTAAATCGATGGATGAGTAAGGAGGTGTCAAGTATGTTCAATTACAAGATACTAGAAGATGAAATGGAAGCTTTAAAGAACGAAGGCCTTTTGGTGAATATACGCACTATTGAATCGCCGCAAGGTGCTTGGGTGGTTGTGAATGACAAGAAGGTACTCAATCTGTGCTCGAATAATTACCTTGGATTTGCAAACGATGAGAGACTAAAGAAGGCCGCGATGAAGGCTATAGAAGAGTGGGGCGTTGGACCAGGTGCGGTGCGTACGATCGCAGGCACGTTCAAGATTCACGAGGAATTGGAAAGAACACTTGCACAATTCAAGGGTGCGGATGCGACGATCTTTTTGCAATCGGGATTCCTTGCAAACCAAGCTGCGATTCCGACGGTCTTTGGCGATGAGAATGATGCGATTATTTCTGATGAGCTGAATCATGCAAGTATCATAGACGGTGTAAAGCTTTCAAAGGCAAAGAGGTACGTTTACAAGCATTGTGATATGAACGAACTCGAAC
>DPXZ01000056.1 GCA_003526765.1 Fervidobacterium sp. | reverse complement strand
TTATCTCAATTATCTAGGGCCGTTGAGCAACGTGAGGACAAAAGACCGAGATTAAGCGATTTGAGAGAGTCCGGTGCCATCGAGCAAGATGCAGATGTGGTCATATTCTTGTACCGAGACGAGTATTACAAAAAGCAAAACTTGGAACTACCACACGAGACAGAAGTAATAATTGGGAAACAACGTAATGGCCCTATAGGTACGGTAACGTTGATGTTCAACCCATCTTTTACAAACTTCTTTGAATCTGACGTTTTCCACAGTGGCAATGATTGAATCAATAGAGCTTTAGACTTGTCGAAAGGAGTTCAGAACATTATGATAAAGGCAGCATATCCGGGTTCATTTGACCCGATAACGTTTGGTCACATAGATATAGCTCGTAGGGCTTCACGCCTATTTGACGAACTGCACGTGGTTGTAATGGAAAATAAGCAAAAAAGGTACGCTTTTACTGTTGAAGAACGGATGGAAATGGTAAGAGAATGCCTTAAGGATGTGCCAAACATCAGAGTCGAAAGTTTTTCAGGATTGTTGGCAGAATACACGCTGAAAAACAAAATAAACGTTGTTATAAGGGGTTTAAGAGCAGTTACAGATTTTGAATACGAGATGCAGATGGCTTTGGCAAACAAGGAGATACTAAATGGTGTAGAAACGGTGTTTTTGATGACAGATAAGAGCTTTTCATTTCTTTCTTCAAGTTTGGTAAAAGAGGTTGCTTCATTTGGAGGCAAGATATCACAATGGGTTCCAGCATATGTTGAGTCTAAAGTCTTTGAAAAATTCGCGAGGTGAATAGCATGGAAAATATGAACAACATAGAAAATGAATCTATCGTTGTGGCAAGAGAACTTTCAAAAATATACGGATCTAATGAATCTAAGGTTATTGCACTTGATACTGTCAATCTGACCATATCAAAGGGCGAGATTGTAGCCATATTTGGCCCATCAGGTTCGGGTAAAACTACTTTGTTGAATCTGCTCGCAGGTCTTGATGTTCCCACATCTGGTCAAGTGTTTATAGACAATCAAGAAATAACGAAGATGAACGAAGAGGAAAAGACCAGGTTTAGGGCAAAAAATATGGGATTTATATTTCAATTTTTTAATCTTATACCGGTATTGAACGCCGTTGAAAATGTTGAACTACCGTTGTTGTTAAATGGTGTACCCATTTCAGAATCGAGAAAGAGGGCTTTGGAACTCTTGGAAAAGGTGAACATGGCAAACCGTAAAGATGCGTATCCATCTCAATTATCAGGTGGTGAACAACAGAGAGTTGCCATAGCTCGGGCACTTTCTACAAATCCGAAAATCATCTGGGCAGATGAACCAACAGGTGCACTCGATTCAAAAAATGGTGAGCAAATAAAGAAAATGATAGTAGAATTAAATGAAGAATTCGGTACAACGTTTGTCATAGTTACACACGATACGACCGTTGCACATATTGCTCACAGAATCGTTAGAATGGACAGCGGCAAGATAGTGGAAATCGAAGAATTGAGAAGATTATAGAGATTATAGAAATTTAGGAGTATTTGGAGGTTTAATCGGTGGTCATTTTCCTAATAGGTAATTCTGAACTGCAAAAGGAACTTTACGTAAAATCTTTCGTTAATGAGCAGAATTGCGAATATCGGAAGATTTTCTCTGATGAGGATAACAAATTGGCCGAACTCAAGAATGCATCACAGAGCCTCGGCCTTTTTTCTGAAAAAAAGGCGTACGACATTGTAGATTTCGATGAGTGGCCTAAAAAAGAAAAGGATGAATTTTTTAACTTAGATCTCGGAAGAAACGATTTAACGATCTTCGTCAGAACGGAAAAACTGGGAAAGGAAGCAAAAAAGTCAGTTGAAGGGATCAAGATAGTAGAACTTGAAAAACCAAAAGAGTGGGAAGAAGATAAGTGGATAGATTTCATTGTATCTACAGGTGACAAAATTGGTACTCCTTGTTCAAAAGAAACAGCTGAAAAAATATTCAAATTAACTGGTCCCGATGAGTATGCCATAATCTCAGAACTTCAAAAGCTTTATATCTATTCCAATGGACAACTCGATAAAATGACACCAAGTGAAATAGAAGACGTTATCTACAAAAGGACTATAAGCAGACTCGATGAGCTTGGCTTTTCGATAACAGAGGAGAGGTTCGAAAGCGCATACAAGTTGATCGATGAACTCGTCGAAGAATATGAACCCGTCTTGATTGTTTCTTCGTTGGCAAGACACTTCGTTGATCTGTTGAACATAACGGTAGTGGCTGAGAAGAAATTGAAGTTCTCGTGGCCGGAGATTTCCGAAATCTCCAAGATAACCGGGGTGCAGATTCCAAAAACGGCAAGATATCTCGGTTTCAAATTCAAAGGTCAGACGAATGATCCTCGCAACCATCTGATTTCATACAATTTCAAATATATAAACAATGCCATAAAGAATCTCTATCGTATCGACAGGGAGATAAAGATTGGAGGAAATGTAAGGGTATTACTTTACAAATTCATAGAAGATTTCAAGTCAAACTTCATCGATGATTTCAATAATTCCGAAGGTGGCAAGTTCTATAATTTGAACAATGGACAGTTCAAGGAGATGAAATAACATGGATGAAGATATAAATGATGTGAACGATATGAGTAGCATAGGTAATCCGAACATGGGAAAAGTTTTGAAAACCGGCTTTGTGTCTTTTGTGGGAAAACCAAATGTTGGTAAGTCGTCTATCATAAACGCAATAATGGGAATGAAGATAGTTATTGTATCTGACAAGCCGCAAACTACAAGAAATAGAATAAATGTGATTTACACAGACGAAGATGCACAGATCGTTTTCGTAGATACACCTGGTATACACAAACCACTACACAGATTAGGAGAATACATGGTAAGAGCTGCTACGCAAGCATTGAAGAATGTTGATCTGCTGTTATTTACTGTAGACGCATCAGAAGGATTTGGCACTGTAGAGCAGCAGATATGCAATCTTGTAAACCAGTCGAAGACCCCCACTATCGGCATCATAAATAAGATAGACTTAGTTAATGAGAATAGAATCAAGCAAATTGAAGATAAGATCAGACAAGGAATCAAGGATTTGATTGCGGTTGTTAAAACATCTGCAGTTAGAAACGAAGGACTCCAAGAATTACTCAATATCATAAAAGCAAATATTCCAGAGAGTCCACAATTCTACCCAGACGATATGATAACGGATAGACCTATGTCTTTCATCGCATCAGAGTTAATAAGAGAGAAGATTTTCCAGTTTACGTATGAAGAGATACCACACTGCAGTAGCGTAATAGTCGAAGAAATAAAGCAACGAGAAAATGGGACTGTTTACATAAGGGCAAACATATACGTGGAAAGAGAGAGCCAAAAGGGAATAATAATAGGCCAGAATGGTAATATGATCAAGAAAATCGGCGAGAGTGCGCGTAAAGACATAGAATACCTTTTAGAGTCGAAGGCTTTTTTAGATCTACACGTTAAGACTAAAAAAGACTGGAGAAACAAGGATTTCATAATACTCAACGAGATTGGTATGAGAGATGATTTAGAACAATAGCCACCATTGTACGTGCTAATGGCTTCATTTATTTACTCTTTCGGAATTTTTGGAACATTTATGGTGTCCAACTTCTGATTACTCTTTGCAATGTAATATAGAAAACCGTAGCCTTTACACATCCTTATGTAGTCTTTTATTCTACTTGCATTCTCTTTATCGAGAGGGTTGCCGTTGTCTATGTACTCAACTGAAAGCACAATAACGTTCTGTTGAGTTAATGTTGTTAAGGTTTTAATCCTATTCTCAAATTCTTGAGTTCCGACTTTGGATTTCAAGTTTGAAAAGAATACACTCTCTACCACTACATATCGAACATATTTTATTAAATCAGGAAACTCTACCAGCAAATCATCTCCATTGACAAACGCATATTTAAGATTTGGGTAAGTGCTCATGACTTTTCTCAAAGTATCAGCCATCGCGTATTTCAAATCACGCTGGGACTTTTTTGTATCAATCTGCAATGTTTGACTCATGTAAATATTCACCCAATCGAACATGACACCATCGAAACCCGCATTCACAATCTTACCTAAATATTCTTTTACTATACTTATCCAAGAATCATACCAATACTTAACGTAGTACTCACCCTGCCAACCTTGCAATGGTGACAAGATAATTCCCTTGTCCAACTTTTTCCAATAATATCTCCAATTCTCTGCAGCACCTACATTGAGATAAGCAAGAATAGTTTTACCCGAGTTTCTCAAATTGTCAATTTGAGTCTTCGTAAATGCTTTCTTATCTGTACCATCTGAAGAATAATCGATGATGAATAAACTCGCATTGGAATTCATTATCTCATCCAAGTTCGGACCGTTTGTATAAAGTACCCAATCTGCGTTCACTATTGTTGTGTTGAGTAT
>DPXZ01000116.1 GCA_003526765.1 Fervidobacterium sp. | reverse complement strand
CATCTTTCTCCTTCTTCCAACCATCTTCATGAGTCCTCTTCTGGAATGAAAGTCTTTTGGATGGTTCTTAAGATGCTCGGTGAGATGCCTTATACGAGCCGTCAAGAGAGCAATTTGAACAGCTGCGCTGCCAGTATCTGTGTCGTGAATTTGAAACTCTTTGATGATATCTTCCTTGTTGAACTCTTCCATCGTTTCACACCTCCACGTGTTTTATCCACAAGCTAAGTAGGGGAAAATCCCACAACTGAGCAAGGGTAAAAATATGATACAATATATATTGGTTGTTGTCAAGAAATACTAAAATTGTTGAAGTATGATTAGATGAGCGGATGATATGAAAACGGTAACGTCAACGTGATTTTTTTCGAAAATGGTGCAATGTTACACGGTTTCGTCCAAATGTTCGCTATGCAAAGTAAAATCATCGTAGAAAATTTCATAAATCTGTTTGCACTTTCGGGTAATATAGTGATATAATAACAAATGTATGTAAAAGCTACGATTTCACATCTTTGAATTTGCACTGTTCTCTGTTCATCTTTTGTTGCTTTGCTGTAAACTGAACATTCTTTTGTTCATTGTTGCACTATCAATTATTCGCAAGTGGGCGGAGGAAAAATATCGTAAACCGGCGTATTTCTGTTCTTTATGCATATTTCTATATTACATTTTCAAAAGGAGGGAAAGATATGAAGAAACTGGGGATTATCCTTGCGGTTGTTTTGTTCAGTTTAGTTGCTTTTGCACAAGAGGTGGATCTTGAAGTTCTTCAAAACAGGGTTGACTTACTAGAAGAATATTCAAACATGATCTACGATTCACTTGGTACAAAACTTTCAGTAGACGATTTTGACGTAGCTATGGTGGGTCTCGATGAAAGATTGGGAGCACTCGAGACAAATGTTCTAAATTTACAAGGTACCATTAACGATGGACTTCCGGCATTAAGGGATATGATTTACGAACTTTCAGCAAATCTCTCATCACTCGAAGAAAGGCTTACATCATATGTTGGAGTATCTTCCGATGAGGCCAAGGCAGCAGCAATAGAGGAAGCACTTGCTGAAGTCAATCCAGTTCTCGATGATATCAAGGTAACGCTGGATATACACGACGGTGATATTTTGAAGATCTACGAGACACTTGGAAATCTCAACGATGAACTTTCAAACCTTAACGATATGGTTAGTGAACTTCAACCAGTTTCAGAAAGCCTCCAAGCGCTTTCTCTAAAAGTTGACATGCATGATCAAGACATAGTCAATCTTTACGATAATCTTTCTACAAAAGCAGATGCGGAGAAAGTAGATGCCCTTGAAGTCACAGTAACGGATCTTTTAGATAGCATAGACGGATTGAGCGAGATCATCACTGGACTTGGTGCACAGATAGGTGATACGGATTATTTGCTCAGAAAACAGATAGAGAACCTTACAAAGACAGTTGATGCAAATACAGCAAAGATCGACGAACTTGCAAAAGGTACTGAAGAAAACTACAGTACATTATCAGACAAGGTGTCGTTACTCGAAGATTACTCCAACATGATTTACGATACTGCTAGTACAAAGGCAGCTCAGGAAGATGTCGCTCAACTGCAAGAGACCGTTGACAACAACACTGCAAAGATAGATCAGCTTGAAAAATCTCTCAACGAAGCAAACGCAAAGGTTCAACAGGCTCAAATGATAGGAATTGCTGGCATAGTTGTTGGTATCATCGCTGGTGTAGTTGGAGCGATGTTGCCATAATAGTTACATTAAGCATTTGAATATTTTTGAATATTAAAGATATTGAACAGAAAAAGCGGGGAGAATCCCCGCTTTTTTATTTTGAATGGAATTGTCTTTTGAGGAAAGTCACTCTTACATCGAAAAAGGCAACGAAGATCCGTTAGAACTGCATTCTCATTATTTCTCTGTATGCATCGACTATTTTGTTTCTGACTTCAACTGTGAGGCGTAACGAGATGGAGGCCTTTTCCGCTTCAACTACGAGTTCATGTATGTTACTCACTTTCCCTTGTGCAAAATCATCGGAGAGTTGCTCAACCGCCTTTTGCTCATCGTTGACTGATTTTATTGCATCTGATAGTATTTTACCAAAATCGCTATCTGATTTCACATTTTGCGTATTTGCCATATTAGCTGCATTCTGTAGGTTCTGAACACCGCTAATCTTTTCTATCATGCACTTCACCTCCCAATTTGTAGGGCAGAAGTTATCATAGCCTTGGTCGTGTTGATAGATGTTGCATTTGCTTCGTATGCCCTCTGTGCGTTTATCATATCTACCATCTCTCGAACGATGTTTACATTTGGTAACCTAACGTATCCATTCTCATCTGCATCTGGATGCGTTGGATCGTAAACTGTCCTGAATTCTGATTTGTCTTCGTATATACTCTTTACTATGACACCACCGTTTTCTTGGCGGCCCTGAACGTTCCTCAAGAGCTCTTGAAAAACTGGAACTTTCCTTCTATAAGGTTCACCATTTTCCGTTCTTGTGGTTTCAGAATTTGCAATATTTGTCGATATCAATTCTATTCTAAATCTTTGGGCAGACAACCCAGTTGCCGATATGTTCATTATATTAAACTCGCTCTGCACGACGCCTCACCTCTTGCCAAATATTCTTCTTTATATCTTTGCTTTTCGATATTCAAATGTATATTCTCTAAATCTACCTTGCATTCCTAATTACTGTGTTGTATCTGTCTATGTTCGCACTCATCAACCTTGAAAGTACTTGATACCTCAACGCATCTTTTACCATTTCTGTTGTCTCCATTTCGATATCAACGTTGTTTTCATCATTTGTAATCGATGTGTTGTCTTGGGTTATCTGCTTTGCCTGCACAGT
>DPXZ01000078.1:328-3783 GCA_003526765.1 Fervidobacterium sp. | reverse complement strand
ACACTCAATGCAATAAAATCTTTGGAAAGCAAGCTTACAAATCTTGAGAAATCTTTGGCAGAGTTGAAGGATACGAATAACCAGAACGATAGGAATGTGTCGAGTAAGATAGATGCCATTTCAACGATTGTGAGTTCGTTGACAAAACAGATTGCGACTATAAATGATAGTATCAGTAAAATCAATACTCAATCTCAAACCACAAATTCAGATGTCTCAAAGCTCAGCTCTACTGTGAGTACTTTGCAAAAGAATTTGGACACGCTTTCAAAAGATGTGAGTAATGTTTCTAAGCAACTCGATGATCTAAAAAAGAGCGTGGATACACTGAAAAATGCAGCAACAACCACGAGCACGCAAAGTGCGCAAACGTCACAAACATCACAAAGTACAAATGGAACGACTGTCGATGTTCAAAAGATCATAAAGGAGACGAGAGACCTGCGTGAGCTATTTTTGATTGGCTTGCGGTTCTATTCAAATGAGCAATATGAAAACGCAATCATGATCTTCTCATATTTGGAAGTACAGTTAGATGGCATAGAGGTATACTTCAAAGAAGACGTGTACTACTATGAGATAAAATCGTATCTTAGCTTGAACGATGTGGCAAAGGCGAGCAAGAAATACCAAGATTACAAGGTAAAATATCCAACCGGACAATATTTGAATGAATTAAATACGTACTTTAAGTGATGTTAAGTGATCTAAGTGACTTTAAGAACTTAGAAGACAGAAAATAAGATGAAATCAACGAGGTGCAATATGTCTTACGAGGGTACATATGGTAACGAAATACGACCCGCAAACCATGATTATCTACCACTCAGATGGTCCGAGGTTTTTGGTAATGAAAATCCAATAATCGTTGAGATAGGCTTTGGTGGTGGAGAGTATCTGGAAAACTGTGCAAGGAGTCATCCTGAAAAGAATTTTGTGGGTTTTGAGGTCTCCGTTACATCGATGAAGAAGGCACAAAACAGAGTAGATGGTCTAAACAATGTGAGGTTGGTCATTACAGATGCACGATTCGGAATGCGCGAGTTTTTTGGGCCAAAAACGTTGGAGAAAGTGGTCATGAATTTTCCAATTCCTTGGGACAAACATTCTCAAGAAAGAAGGCGAGTCATCGTTCCAGAGTTTTTCAGCACGTTAGCGAATGTACTTTGTGATAGTGGGACATTTGAATTAACCACCGACGTGGAATGGTATGCAAAGCAGACGATAGATACAGCTATAAGCAATGGGTTATTCGAGGTCTCGGGATATGCCGAAAATCCTGATCGAGAGATAAAGACGAGATATGAGCAAAAGTGGATGAAGTACGGTAGGAATATATATGCCGTCACGTTGAAGAAAGCAAAACACGTAGAAGTCGATAGGTTGATCGGGGGTATACATGAAATGCCGCATGCGAAGTGTGAAATCGATGAAGGAAAATTCAATAGTCTGGTTGGTAAAGTGTTCAAAGAAGATACCAAAGTTGTAGTTGTAAAGAATGTGTACAGATCCGAAAGTGATAGCTCGTACATTGTAAAGCTGATTGCATCGGATGGTGACTTCCAACAGCATTACTACCTCACAGTGCAACGTGAGATGGAAGGAATGAAAGGGATGGAAGGCACAGAAAGCGATGTGTGGCTAATCAAGTTGGATAGCGCATCTAATCCGTACAGAACCCCCGCAGTCAAATGGTCAGTCCAGATGATCGCCGATGTGTTGAGAAGACAATAAATAACATAAAATAACATATAGGTAAAATGTAGAGGTGGATAGAATGAAATACTTTGTTCTTGGTGCAGGAAGTTGGGGATGTACTATCGCCCAATTACTGAAAGAGAATGGCCACGATGTCTTACTCTGGGCACACAGTACGGAGCTTGCGAATAGATTGAATGAAAAGAAGAAGATGCCGCATCTACCCGATGTAGCACTCGATGTAGAGGTTGTTAGCAATATATCGATTGGGAAAGAATATGACGTATTGATCATAGCGACACCAGTACAGTTTGTGAGAGGCGTCCTCGAGCGAATTGATTACAAGCCAAAGTGTTTCCTCAATCTTTCCAAAGGTATCGAGATTAAAACGGGGAAGCGAGTATCTCAAATTGTTCAAGAGTTCTTCGATTGCGATTACGCCGTGTTATCTGGTCCGTCCCACGCAGAGGAAGTGGCGCTGAAATTGCCAACCGCGGTGGCGGTTGCCGGTGAGAATAAAGAGATATTCCAAAGAGAGTTTTCAAACGATTATTTCAGAGTCTACATACATGAAGACATCGTAGGCATAGAGCTTGCAGGTGCACTCAAAAACATTATAGCTATCGCTGCTGGCGTTGTTGATGGACTCGGTGGGTGGGATAATGCAAAAGCAGCACTCATCACACGTGGGCTTTACGAAATAACGAAGTTCTCTGCAACTTTCGGTGCTGATCCTTTAACTTTCATGGGATTAGCGGGGCTCGGGGATCTCGTTGTGACTTGCAACAGTAGGCATAGTAGAAATAGGCGATATGGTGAGATGATAGCAAAGGGATTTGACCCGCTGCAACTGCTTGAAGCAAGCGTTGAGATCGTTGAAGGTGCATACACTTGCAAGGCAATCGTAGAGAATTATGGTGATAAAGTTGATATGCCTATAACTAAAGAGATTTACGAGGTCATATACAACAAGAAATCACCTTCAGATTCGATCAAATGTCTGATGTCGCGTAGTTTGAAGGTTGAAATGGGGGAAGTAAAGGAATGGTTGGAAAAGAATTCGAAAGATTAGTTGAAATAATGGCGGAATTGAGAAGTGAACACGGTTGTGATTGGGATAAGGCACAGACACATGAGACGCTGAAACCATACTTGATAGAAGAATCGTACGAAGTACTCAGTGCCATCGATTCTAAAGATGACGAAGAACTCAAAGAGGAACTCGGCGATGTACTGCTCCAAGTGGTATTCCATGCACAGATCGCCAAGGAACGTGGTGCGTTTACGATAAGTGACGTGGTGAAGACACTCAACGATAAATTAGTTCGCAGGCATCCACATGTATTTGGAGATGCAGAAGGTTATTCGTATTCAAGATGGGAAGAGATAAAGGCAAAAGAAAAAGGGAACGAAAAGAGAACGAGTATAGGCGATGTAAACAAGGCATTACCCGGTTTATCGATGGCACGCAGGGTACAGGAAAATGCCGCAGCAGTTGGATTCGATTGGACCAAGACCGAAGAAGTTTGGGCAAAGGTTCACGAAGAAATAGAAGAGGTTAAAAATGCCAATAATGACGAAGAGCTCCAAGAGGAGATAGGAGACCTCCTATTTGCGATAGTGAATTTGTCAAGGTTTCTAAACGTGGACCCGGAAAGGGCGATAAGAATGGCGACGGAGAAGTTTATCTCAAGGTTTGAGCAGATGGAAAAACTCATTGAAGAAGATGGAAAAGAGATCGAAGCACTCTCACCTCA
>DPXZ01000078.1:0-150 GCA_003526765.1 Fervidobacterium sp. | reverse complement strand
AATGATCGTATACGGTAGGAACGTATTGAGAGAACTGCTCGTTGGTAATCAACCGATGAGGATGATATATTTTTCGAATCAACACGATAAGGAATTAGGTAAATTAATAGAAGAGGTCAAAGCAAGAAAGCTTCCATTTTCTGTTGCACA
>DPXZ01000128.1 GCA_003526765.1 Fervidobacterium sp. | reverse complement strand
GAAAAATACTCGAAGAACTTGGAGCTGAAGAAACTGCTTCTTACCTACTGAAAGAAATTAAGAAAGTTTATGTTCAGCAAGGCGTCGATATTCACGATAAGCACTTTGAACTTATAATCAGGCAGATGCTTAACAAAGCAGAAGTTGTTGATTCTGGAGATACTGGTTTCTTAGCTGGTGATCTCGTACCGATTAATTTCCTTAACAAGATCAATAGGGAAATTATGGAAGGTAATGCGAGGATAGAAATAAACAGAAAGAGGATCATAGGGAAGACATTGGAAAAGCACATCATTTCTAAGGATGAAAGTGGAGAGATTATAGAAGTTGCAGCACAAGGAGAAGAGATTACAGAAGAACTCTTGCAGAAATTGATAGACCTCGGTATAAAAGAAGTTGCTGTTCTAACGCAGGATAAAGAAAGAGAAATCTATCAGATATTGCCAAAAGAAGTTGCAAAATACAGAAGAAAATTGTTGAGAATTACTCAAGCTTCTCTTGAGTACGAAGGATGGCTGAGCGCGGCAAGCTTCCAGCAAACTCAACAAGTACTTACAGATGCAGCTATAAAAGGTACGGTAGATACGCTCATTGGACTCAAAGAGAATGTGATCGTAGGGCAGATAATACCTGCAGGTACGGGTTTCGATGTCTTCTTGGGAATTCAGTACGAGGAAACACCACGACTTGCACAGGAAAAGAAGGAAAAGTTGGCTTGAACTTTATTTTGAGCTTGTAATTATGTAATTAGCAGGAGAAATAGAGGGCGCAATAATTGCGCCCTCTTTTAGTTTTTGCGTTTTTTGTGTTTTGTATTATTTGTTGTATTTACTATAGATTACGTGAGAAGTTGGCGTCTCCCAAAGGCGTACTTCTTTCAGACTGTAACGCTCAGAACTTAGTGGAACTTCTATTCTATCCCATATCCACTGTGCTATATTCTCCGCACTTGGTTGCTGGATGATATCATTTATGTAAGCATGGTCCAGATATTTCAATACATACTCATTTACCAATTCCTTGAGCTGCGTAAAATCAATTACCATACCTTCTTCATCTTTCTCACCGCAGACCACAATTTGAAGTTTGTAAGTGTGTCCATGAAGTTTCTCGCACTTTCCATGATAGGAGACCAAGTTGTGTGCAGCGTCAAATGTAAATTCTTTAACCACGCACAACATAGTGACCATTCCAATCTTTCATCTTCTCCGTAGAAAAGTCAAAGGGGAACTTGATTGGCTTACCTTCGAGTGCAGATTTGTAGATTGCCAAAACAATTTCCACTGCTTTTCTACCATCTTCACCTGAAATTTTCGGCTTCCTGTTGTTGATTATAGCTTCGTAAAAATCTCTATATAGCGGTACGTGACCTGAACCATAGACCGTATCAGGATCAGGTAATTCCATGAACGGATGAGAATCTTCATCGGGGAACTTCCAAGTTTTGATCTTGTTTACTGCAAGTCCGCCAATTACAACTGTTCCAAACTCACCAAATACAGAAAGTGTTTCCTCCAAATTCTTTGGATAGATAGTTGAAGTTCCTTCCAAAATACCTACGCTACCATTCTTGAATTTTATCAATGCACCACCAAAATCTTCCGCCTCTATATACTTGTGTTGAAAGTTTCTCACAACACCGTATACTTCATCAACGTCTCCACCAAGCATCCATTGTAGCAAATCTGTGTTATGCGTGCATTGGTTCATCAACGAGCCACCGTCCAGTTGCCAAGTACCACGCCACGGTGCTTGGTTGTAGTACTCCCTGTCTCTATTCCACCTAACGTTGGCAACTGCATAATTCACGTGTCCGAACGCACCTGAATCTATCTTTTGTCGCAATTCTTCAATTGGTGGATTAAATCTATTTTGAAAACAAACACCCAATTTTAGATCCTTCTCCTTTGCCAAGGCACACATGTGATCCATGTGTGCAGTTGATAATGCCATCGGCTTTTCCACTAAGACGTTCTTGCCTCTCTTCAGAGCTTCGATTGCAATCTCGTAATGGTACCCACTTTCAGTAGCTATTGAAACAAAGTCGATTTCCTCATTTTCGATCATTTCGATGAAATCTGTGTAGTACTTCGGCTTTTGATTAGTTAACCCTTCTATTTTCTCACTGCATGACTTTGCTTTATCGAGCACTATATCACATGTTGCGACTGCCTCTATAATGTCAGCGTTCTTTACAATAGCCTCTACGTGCTTTGTGGAACCTATACGACCACAACCAATAATTCCCATCTTCAATTTCTTCACATACAGCACTCCCTTCCATAGATTTAGCCAACTATAAATAATCAGAATTTCAGGCATCTGTTCATTCAATGAATGAAGGACGCCTAATAATATTATATCATAATCGAGGGGTAAATACCATAGAATGTGAGCAAAAACTAAAAAGTATGTGCTCAGTGATTGTTGTAGCACGGATAAGAATGGGATAGAATATAGGATATTAGGATGATTTTCAATGATAACCAAATCACTTTATGGGGTTTTTCTCCGGTATGCCAGTCTTTCTTGGATACTTTCTTGGGGTTGAATGTGTCTTTTCAAAGACGAGTAAGTACCGATTCTTCCCTCGGATAGAGTAGTTTCTTGTTTCTGATAGTTTGATACCGAGTTCCTTCATCGCATTTATGGAATGACCTAATTCTTCGTTGTAACCCGGTCCTTTATATAAAAGAATTTTTCCACCGATTCTTACGTATGGAGCAGTTAGTTCCAAAACGGTTGGAAGCTTTGAAACTGCACGAGCAGTCGCTGCATCAAACTTTTCAAAGTAATCTCCCACATTCTTCAATTCTTCGGCCCTTACGCACATAGTTTCCACGGTATCTATGCCAAGTTCACTACACGTCTGTTTTACAAAGTCCATTTTTTTGCATATACTATCGATTAGTAGCACTCTTCTACCAAATTCGATGGAAAGAAGTACACCGGGCACGCCACCACCAGAACCAACATCAATAAACCTCTCACCCAAGTCATCACTTCTTATTGGCAGTACAGAATCACTGTAGAGGTAAGCAAATGCCTCTTCGAAGTCTTTGTATCCAACAAGATTCAGTGGGGCATTCATTATTCTCTCAATGTATTTTCTTACAATTTCCATCTTTTCCATCGAATATCACCTTGAAGTAGAATTTCAAAACATCCACAGGTACACTGGAACGTGAGATAGGCTCACTGAGCCATCTGTAAAACCACTCGAGTCTCATCCTTTGAAAGAACTTCGGTGCTCTCTTTTTCACACCTGCAATAACATCAAAACTCCCACCAACGCCCATGGCAAGTTTAAATGGAAGGTCTATGTGATCATGGATCCAAAGTTCTTGGCGAGGTGCACCCATCCCAACGAATAATAAATCTGGCTTTAGTCTTTCAATTTCTCGTGATGGTGTCTCGTCTGTGAAATATCCGTGATGGTAACCAACGACGTCTACGCTATGTTCAACCAATCTTTCAGCGGCTAATTTTACAACGTCTGGTTTTGCACCAAGCAAGTAAACTTTCCATCCACGAGTTTTGCTTTCCTCACAGAGATACTGCATCGTATCTATGCCGGGTACCCTGTCCGTAATTATCTTACAATGCTTCTTTATTGCCCAAACTACACCAGCACCATCTGGAAGATGGAAAGTTGCATGCTCAATGGCATCGTTGTACTCTGGTAATTCCAATGCTTTCAAGAATATCTGACTATTGAGCGTAACAACGAATAATTTTTGATTATCTTCGATGCAAGTCACAAGATGATTTCTAATTTCGTTCGCCTCACCACAAAGCACTTTATAGTTGTAAAAATCAACTTCGTTCAAACGCTCCACCACCATGCGGAATATATTCAAATATATCCATCTATCTGTCAATGAAATCAACTTAAAAAAACCGGGTCGGTACCAGCCGACCCTGCCCTTTGTTGCATAAGGTACATTCACTTTAACTACTTTAATACTTGGTGCCGAGGGCGGGATTTGAACCCGCACGGATTTAAGTCCACATGATCCTGAGTCATGCGCGTCTGCCAATTCCGCCACCTCGGCAATTTGTAATCTACCTTGACTACAGCAAGAATATTATATCATAGTCATTACGTTTTTCAAGGTCGTTGCTGATATTCAATTTTTGATGTGTAGTTCACCGTTTTGAGTTTCATGTGATTTTTTGAGTAACTGCAATGAATAACTAAAATGGTTCCAACAAGCCCACAATTATGGAAAAATTAGGATTATAGTATCCAAGTTCGATGTACAATTTGTCTTTCATCTTCATACCTTGAGGATCCGGTGCATAGAATCGAACCTTGGCGTAAACGGAGTTTGACAAATTGAATGAGGTACTCAAATCTGTTATGATACCAAGTCTCACATTGAAATTCTGATAGTCGATATCAAATATACCGCCAAACTTTGTGGTTAATTGGTTAGTTGCTAAACTGTATTTAGCATAGATAAGTGGTCCAACTCCGAAACCGAATTGTGTATCAAACGTCACATCTCCCGTGAAATACCAACCTGCATTTAAGAGATAATCTGCATTGAAGGAGAATGTATCTTCTTCGTATCCCAATCTGAACATCCAACTGTTTGCATCACCGTAATTATATCCCGCACCAAAATTGAAATAACCGAACACAGCAAGTGGGATGAGCAAAACAGCTAAGGTGAGTAATAAGTTTTTCTTGACGTTCCCAATCAAAGTATCACCCTCCTATGACGAATTTTGAGAATTCTAAGGTGACTTTCTCGTCGGTTTTATCGTTCCCAATCTCTATTTTCGTTGGTACATTGTTGGACATATACAATGAAACAACTATTGGCTGGACACCAAACCGAGTGAGTATTTGTGCATTCTTCGGCCTGAATTCGACTCCTCCCTTTACCTCTTTTGTATCGAACATTGGCGTAGATAGGAAATCGGTGATGGATTGAATTATGCCTGAAATCTGATTAACGTCAGAGACGAGGCTTTGCGATGCCTTTGAATTGTCATATGTGTAATCTACTTTTCCTGTAACCATGTTGTATTCTATGATGATGCCTTTAAGAATCTCTGGCCCTTTCAAGTAGAATACAAAATCTTCCAGATTATCTATCTGCATATCAAATGACACGGTGAATACTTTCCTCTCGGCACCATCAATCATGTCAAATGTTAATTTTGTGGAGATAAAGAAATCTCTCTGACCTGCTATTTTTTCTATGAATCCAAATACACTGATTCCAGTTGATGAATTTGATGAATCTACAGTGTTCGATGCATTAGAACTACTCTTACTAGTAGATGTTTGGGCAACCACACTTGAACTAAGAAAAATTACGATAAGCAGCATTGATAGCACAAATATGACACGTCTTTTCAAATAATTCACCTCTCGGACTGTTGTACTAATTAAAACTAATTGAATTTGTTATCGACAAGTATTACGATAAAATCGATCGGAAAAACAACTTGCCGGCCAGTCTTCGTCAGCTCACCGATGATAGAAAGATACTTCGTTATATAATCTAACCTATCTTCAACAAAGACAATATCCCATGTGGTATCTGTGCTGACCTTTCTGGTCATCTCACTTACAAATTTTTTCAAATCATCGTTGTCTCGCAACATCAAAACTGTATTCTTCTTAAAATCCACGTCGACACCGTCGTAAAAGACTTTATTTGGTGAATATCCGTTCTTTTGAAAGGCCTCACTTATCATCTGACCGGTTCTCTGTGTCTTATCAGTGGAATTGTTTATAACGTAGTATCGATATTTCTCCTCAATTTTCTTGGAACCTGTCGAAAAACTTTCTTTGTAAGCGGGCATCTTTGTTTCGTCAACGTACAAATTTCCATCTTGACCAATGCTAAACGGGAAGGAAATACTTTCTATCAAGAAATCTGTCTTTATCTTCGAAAACATGTAGACAAGTTCTCCTATCTCTATGTTGAAATCCGTTCTCTTGCGTATTTCTCTGTACAGTTCAGTTAGTGAAAATACATCCTTTTTCAGCGCCTTTTGGGCTAATTTTTCTATTATTACCTTTTGTTTATCGAGTCTTCCAATATCACCTTCTGCGGTCTTTCTAAATCGCAAATAGGCAAGCAACTCTTCACCTTTCATCTTATAATACCCGGGCGAGAAATCTATCTCAAGTCCTTGTGCCGTATCAACGTAGTGCATTGGCCTATCTACAAAGACATCAATCGGTCCCAGTTCGTCTCCCAAGAATTTGAAGATTTCGTAATCAACTATCACGTATCTTTTGATGTTGAGCCCAGTCAAGTTTTCTATTCTCTTCTTGAGCCCTTCGATACCTTCCACCTGATAAAACGAATTTACCTTCTTACCGTCGATCATCAAATCCCTCGGAATACTGGACATCAGCATCTTCTTAGTCTTCAAATCTAAGCTTGCAATTAAGATAACATCCGTCCTTCTTGTCCCACTCTGGTCTTTATCAAGGCCGAGGACAAGAACGTTTACCGGATCCTCCGTTGGTACTATGAAGATTCTGAGAAAGAAATCAACCCACAAGACAGATACGGCTAATGCAGCTGAAATGCCCACTATGATTATGAATGTGTATAGCACATTCTTCATATACTATTTTAACTCTCCTCTTACCCAGCCTACGTAAGGTAAATTTCTGTATTTTTCATTGTAGTCCAGTCCATAACCGATAACAAACTTATCTTCAATTTCAAATCCAGTGAAATCTGGTGTAATTAGTGATGTCCTTCCAAGTTTCTTCAGCATCGTAACAATTTTGAGGTCAGCTGGTCTGTATCGTTTTAGGTAGTCAATCACGTAAGAGAGCGTGAGGCCGGTGTCTAATATATCCTCTACTACGATGACATGGCGTCCTTCTATTGGTTCATCGATCCAGCTCTTAACCCTAACTCTTCCAGTTGAGGATACGCCAGAGTAACTCGAAACTTGGATGAATGAGTACTCAACATTCATGTCGATGTTCTGGACTAATTCACTGAAGAAATGAATTGATCCCTTCAAGACACATACCGCATGTAGTGTATCGGTCTTGTCTTTGTAATATTCGGTGAGCTCCCTACCAAGCTCCCTTATTCTTTCTTTTAATCTTTCGTTCGATATCAACACATCTACCAAAATAATCCCTCCTAACGTATCACAATGCTCGAATTTTTGGCATTATTGCTCGATCACACCAGAACAAACAACTTTGTCACCATCGTAGAAAACGGCTACTTGGCCCGGTGTTACTGCAAATGCAGGTTCTTTGAACTTTACTACCAGCGAGTTCTCTTTGCGTGTTGCCTCACATTTCAATTCTTTAGATTTCTTTCTGATTTTTACAGTACCTGAAAATTTTCCTGGTAGTTCTTCGTAGAGGTTCAAATGACTAACTACCATATGCTCTTGGTAGGTCTCATTCAACGGGGCAACAACTAAGAAGTTGCCAGATGCACTTTTTGATTTTACGTAGAGCTTGTTACCCGTCGCAATTCCCAACTTTCGCTGTCCTACAGTGTAGAATGGTAATCCCTCGTGACGGCCAATTATCTTTCCTTCCGTTGTGATGATGTTTCCTGGTTGAACCTCCGCACCATGCTCTTCGAAAAACGTCCTGAAATCGTTATCTGGTAAGAAGCACAAATCCTGCGAATCTATCTTCTGAGCAACGTGAATACCTATATCCGCGGCAATTTGTCTTATTTGGTCTTTTGTAAAGAGTCCATTTGGTAGTAATATTCTTTGAAGCTTTTCCCTTTTTATCGATGCTAAAAAGTACGATTGGTCTTTCGATTCGTCTATTGCTTTGTGTAACCTTCCATCAATTATCCGTGCATAATGTCCAGAAGCTATGTAATTCATGCCATCTTCGAGTGCCTTTTCCATGACAGTGCCAAATTTTATGTAGTCGTTGCAAAAAAAGCATGGATTGGGTGTGCGTCCCAGCATATTCTCATCTATGAAATAGTCAATTATTCTCTCTTTGAAAACGTCTTCCACATGGACTATTTTGAATGGTACTCCAAATTTTTTTGCAATGAGTTGCGCATCATATGTATCTGATGGACTGCAACATACCTTATGCTTGATCTCTTTGCTGATGTACAATTCATCTCTAACAGTTTTCATGTGATATGCAGTTACATCGTAACCTTCTTTGAGCAAAAGATAGAGCGCAACAGCACTATCCACGCCACCACTTAAGAGTACTCCAACTTTCTTTCCGCTTTTCTCACTATTTACTGGCGTATTTTCTGCAAAGTTCAAACGTTGCACCTCGCCTCGTAATCTTCGATCAGATTTTTGAGCGTTATAGATTTCAATGTTTCTTCCATTTTCTTGGTTATCGTTCCCCATATCGTATTTACCGTACA
>DPXZ01000011.1:2098-4151 GCA_003526765.1 Fervidobacterium sp. | reverse complement strand
GGTATACCAACATTGAAGAAGACGTACACAGATATCCACACGTGGTTTGATAAAGAACCTTACATGCTTTCAGATAACACAGCATACCTATTCTTCAATACTACGATAAAACCACTCAACGATCCAAATTTGAGAAGAGCACTTGCATACGCTATAGATCCTACAATTATAGCAAAGAATGTTTACGAGGGACAAGTACTACCATCGAACAATGTTGGATTTTTACCGATAAAAGGTTGGATGAAGTTCTATCCAGAGAATGCAGTAAAGCAATATGGATTCAAGTATGATCCCAAGACGGCAAGATCTTTACTTGACAAAGCGGGATACAAGGATGTAAACAAAGACGGATACAGAGAGGCACCCGATGGCAGTAAGTTCAAGATAGAAATAAGTGTACCGTACGGATGGACAGACTGGATGGAATCAGCTAAGATAATTGCAGCCCAATTTGTCCAAGTTGGTATCAATGCTGAAGCAAAGTTCCCAGATTACAGTAAGTACAACGATGACTTGATATCTGGTAAATTTAGCGCAGCCATAAGCAATTCTGGTAGCCAAATGACAGTATCACCATGGACTTCCTTCAACTGGCTCTTCAACTCTCCGATCAGTGAGAACATGTACAACGGTAACTTTGGAAAGTACAACAACCAGAAATTGTTTGATCTCGTAACGCAACTCAATTCTACACCTATGGATGATACAGCAGCAAACAAGAAAGTCATTGAACAAATTGCAGAAATATTCCTTAAAGACATGCCTGCCATACCACTTTGGTACAATGGTATGTGGTTCGAAGCAAGTACACAAGTATGGAAAGGCTGGCCTAGTGAAAAGACGCCATATGCATACCCAACCACTTGGGGTGGAAGATGGCAGACTGGTGGAGTAATGATGCTCATAGGGCTAAAACAGTAACAATGTTGCTTGAAAGTAGCGAATCAGTGAAATTAGGTAGTGGTAGACAGTGACATCAGGAATCATTGATTGTAACTAAAAAACCAGCGAAAATTAGAAGTTGGGGTGTAACAGATGAAAAAATACCTTGGAACGAAAATCCTTGTTTATATTCTTACGTTTGTATTTGCTGTCACGTTAGATTGGTTGATTCCCAGGTTCATGCCTGGGAATCCCATTCTTGTTCTTGTTTCTCGTTTCAGTGGGCTCCCAGAATCTGCCCGCGTTATGTACAGCTATTTAACTAAAGCCTTTGGATTGGATCAACCACTTTGGAGTCAATACGTGAATTTTTGGATTGCGCTGTTCAAAGGAGACCTTGGGATAAGTATATATCTTTATCCGAGGCCTGTCTTAGAAGTACTTAAAACGGCGATTCCGTACTCCCTCGGTTTGATGATTCCTTCAATACTGTTGAGCTGGATTGTAGGGAATAATCTTGGGGCAATTGCCGCAAGAAGGAAGAGATTAGATTCCATCATGTTACCTATCATGTACTTCATAACTGGTGCACCTTATCTTTGGCTTGGTATGCTACTTGCATATTTTCTGGGAGTTGTTTGGGGCATATTCCCAATTGCTGGTGCATACAGTTTCTCTTTGAGGCCACATTGGTCATGGCTCTTTGTTGGAGATTTCTTGAAACACTGGATATTGCCATTCCTATCGCTGTTCATTGTACAAATAGGTGGTTGGGCAATAGGAATGAGGAACATGGTCATATACGAACTTGAAAACAATTATGTTAGATATCTAGAAACACTTGGTGCCAAGAGAAAGTTGATCAGAAAATATGCGTTTCGCAACGCAATACTCCCACAAGTTACCGGACTTGCACTGCAACTTGGTACAGTCATAGCTGGACAGGTTACAACTGAGGTTGTCTTCTCCTATCCTGGTATTGGATATGTCCTAACTCAAGGTATACTGAATCAAGATTATTTCCTTATCCAAGGTTGTTTCTTGTTCATAATCATCGGGGTATTGGTTGCAAATTTCACGGTGGACCTCGTTTACATGGCACTAGATCCAAGAATCAGATTTTCATACGGTGGTGAAGTGTAATGAGCGAGATATTGTTCTTTGCATTCAG
>DPXZ01000011.1:0-1990 GCA_003526765.1 Fervidobacterium sp. | reverse complement strand
AACGTTAAGCTTAGGATTGGACTCATAATTGTTTTGTTTTTTCTGCTTCTTGGCATATTTGGGCCTATGATTTCTAAATACCAAGATCCGTTAGACTACGTTGGTCAAGGGTATCAACCGCCGAGCAAAGAGCATTGGCTTGGAACAACGACGTTTGGTCAAGATGTATTCACACAGTTAGTCTATGGGATTCGTTCTTCGTTTTTCGTCGGTCTAGTCGGTGGTGGTATTGCAACGATAATAGGGCTGGTCATTGGGTTCCTTGCAGGATACGAAGGAGGATGGATAGATGAACTTCTCATGATGCTTACGAATATCTTACTCGTGATTCCAACTCTTGCACTATTAATCATAGTGGCTGCCTATCTTCCGTATAGAGGGGTTTTCATCCAGAGTATCATCATAGGTCTTACAGCTTGGCCATGGACTGCACGTGCTGTGCGTTCCCAGACTCTTTCACTCAGAACACGTGAGTTTGTAAATCTTGCAAGAATCAGTGGAAGAAGTCACATGAAGATAATAATGTACGAGGTATTGCCTAATATGATGTCTTATGTTTTCATGGTCTTTATCCTGCAATTTGGTGGTGCTATTCTTGCAGCAGTTGGTCTTGATTTCATAGGTCTTGGGCCGAGTAGAGGTATCTCAATAGGATTGATGCTTCAAAATGCCGTGCTGTGGAATGCCATACAATTGGGTATGTGGTGGTGGGCCATACCACCCGGACTGGTGATAACACTCGTCGTCGGTGCTTTGTACTTCATGAATGTTGGGCTCGATGAAGTTTTCAATCCTCGCCTGAGAGAAATGTAGAATATGGTCTGTGAATTTGCTTGCAGGCGAAAAGGAGTCGTGATAAAGGATGCTTGAAGTGGAAGGTTTGAAACTGTACTACAAGACGTTGAAAGGTCACGTCAAAGCAGTTGATGATGTATCGTTTGATGTAAATGATGGCGAATTGTTGGGATTAGCTGGAGAATCCGGATGTGGCAAGTCTACACTTGGAAATGGCTTGATCTTGCTTAAGCCACCGATGAATTATTTCGGAGGCAAGGTACAACTGGATCACACGCAACTTCCGATAGATGATTTTGAGCGTATGAATGACTTTAGATTTTCGAAATTATCGATAATTCCTCAGTATGCCATGGATGCACTCAATCCAACGAGGAAGATAGGTGTATACATCAGAGAGGTACTTCAAAGCAGAGGAATAGATCCAGAGAGTATAATGGACAAATTATTGGAAAGGTTGAAGTTCGTGAATTTGCCTGAAAGAGTGTTGAAAATGTATCCTATAGAACTCAGTGGTGGGATGAAACAGAGGATGGTGATGGTAATAAGTACGTTGCTTAATCCATCGTTATTGATAGCAGACGAGGTTACTTCTGCGCTCGATGTGTCTTCTCAAAAGGCCGTATGTCTTATGATAAAGGGATTTAAGGACGCCGGCATAGTCAAATCGCTTATCTTCATTACGCACGATATATCGGTACTTTACCAGATTGCCGATAGAATTATGATAATGTACGCAGGAAAAGTTGCAGAGATTGGGAAAACACAGCAAATTGCATCTAATCCAGTGCATCCATACACAAAAATGCTCATGTCTTCTTTGCCAGAAATAGGGATCCGATACACCCATGGTATACTTTCCGGTATACCCGGTCAACCGCCACAACTTCTAAATCCACCAACGGGATGCCGGTTCAAAGAGAGATGTCCGCTTAGGGGCAAGGAATGTGATGAAGAACCACCTGTAGTAAACGTAGAAGAAGGACACATTGCCTATTGCTGGAAGGTGACACAAAATGCTTAAAGCGATCAATCTTTCAAAGGCTTATTCCGTTGGTTCACTTGGTAAAGAGAAGTTCTACGCAGTTGACAATGTGAATTTCGAGATACAAGAAAGGGAAATTGTATCTCTTATAGGCGAGAGTGGAAGTGGGAAGACCACTATAGGAAAGTTGATTTTGAGACTGACAAAACC
>DPXZ01000145.1 GCA_003526765.1 Fervidobacterium sp. | reverse complement strand
GGAAGAGAAAGGGTGTCTGCCGTAGGCATCTTAGATGAGAATTTAGTTGCCGGCATACTCAAAGCATTGTCAGAATAATATTCATAAATCTATTCTCTTTTAGGAGGAATTGATATGAGTGATGAAAAGATAGTAGTCCTATCTGAATACTCATTGATAGATTTCGTCGAATTGGTGAATAAAATCTTCTCTGACTATGTTGTTCCAATAGATTGGAGTGTATTAACATTCAAAATGGATGCACGCGAGAATTCTGTATCTCTGAATGACTCATTTCTTTTCTTAAATAACGGTGAGCCCCACGGTTTTATTCTAAATGCACTGAGGAGAAACAGAGCCAGAATAGATGCGATGGGAGTTGTCGAAAGTGAGAGGGGTAAGGGACTTGCAGAACGTATTTTGAAACATTCTCATTACCATCTAAAGATGAAAAACATAGAGGAAATCTTATTGGAAGTTGCATCTATAGATGAAAGAGCCGTGAGGTTTTATGATAAAAATGGATACAGAATCGTCAGAAATCTCCATACAATGATACTGGACAATCCGGAGAGGATAGCCACTGATGGAGGAAATTATTCTTACATTGTTAGCGATTCTAAGGTCGTTTATCCAATGGCTCTCAATTTCGAAATTCAACAACAAAGGCATCCAAATTGGCAAAGGGAGCCTATCAGCCTCCTTTTGGCAAATGGAAGATACAACTATGTACGTGTTAATATAAATAGTGAGGAAGGATACTTTGTTTGGGGGAAGAGTGGTAAAGAATCAGCTTTCATAGTTGATCTTGGTATAATGTCCGGTGCATTGGAAAATGTTGTTAAAGCTGCAGTTGAATATACAGTGGCACAGACCGGTGCTAAATTGATAAGTATCGTTGCTGTACCTGAGAACGATGCACTGTACGAAGCGCTTTGCAAAGTAGGATTTAGAACGGTACTATCACAATACGAAATGTGCAGAAAATTGTAAGTTAATTGAGAATTTAGAAAAATCAAACCCCCACCATGTTCTTCCACGTGAGGGTTTTTTGTATGTACTATGTACAATATTCTAAGATTCTTGAAATTCTTAAAAATGTTCTTCAAAGTATGCTCAAAACTGAAAAGTAATGAAACACGCTCCCAGCCAAGACAAAAAGATGCCACACCATGTGATGATATTTCACCTTTCTCCAGACATAAAAAATCGCGCCAAATGTGTAGAAGAGTCCACCAATAACTAGGAAAATAATCGTTTGCTTGGATGTTGCAGCAATTAGCGGTTTTAGTGCAAAAACAACCATCCATCCCATTAGTATGTACATCAGTGTGGAAAGGAACATGAATTTCTTAACAAAAAAGATCTTGAAGACGACACCTAAAGCTGCGCATCCCCAAACTATACCAAAGATAGTCCAACCAAGTGCGCCCTTTAGAGACACCAGACAAAATGGTGTATAAGTTCCAGCAATTAACAGATAAATTGCCGAATGGTCCATGATTTCGAAAATGAATTTTGTCTTTTTATGTTGGATTGCATGATAAAGTGTTGAAATAAGATAAAGCAAGAATAAAGAAGCGCCGTAAATTGTAAAAGATGTTATCGTCAAGCTATTTGCAGTGAAAGCGGAAAATACAATCAGTAGAACTAACCCTGCAATGCTCAACAATGCTCCAATGCCATGCGTAACAGAATTCGCTATCTCCTCACCCATTGTATATCTTTCTATGTTTTCTTTGTCAACCATACAATGTACCAATCCTTTCAATAAACTAAAACAATTATAGCACGAATTTCGAATGAGCAATAGTGATGAGGATTAGTATAAGTATCTATGGCCTTCAACACCTTTGGATTGTTAATCAATTGCTAATTACTATCATTCATTGTATGATCAAATGCAGTATTAACAAAGCGATCAGTATGAACGCTAACGTTCTATGATAACGTACCCATGCATTTCCAAGCCTCTTTCGGAACAAATAAAGTATGAAAGCCACAACAATACCTGACCACAATATCCAACCAGTACCAATCCTCATCCAGTTAAGTTCCAGTATACCATGTATCAAGGCAACTACAACAAGTGCTATGCCAGCATAAATGTGTAATGGCTTCAAAAATTTAACAAACTTTACGAGCGCTTGTGACTTGTTTTTGGAACGTATCAATATCCTTCTGAAAAAAAATAACGCAAATTGCAGTACAAGCAAAAACGCTGAAAGTTCTCCCAATAAGTTGCGTAGACCATCGGACTCCATAACAATGCCTCCTTTCTTGTGTTATTGGCATGATAGACCGTAATTCTTTGAATTGTATCACAATTTCAAGGAAAAATCAACTGAAATGACCATAAAATCATGCATTGTAATTAGTAAGAATTGTTGTTTTCAAGAATGCTCTTTTGTATATGTAAAGAGAAAGTGGCTCTTTTCATCATTCTTTTATCTACTCTTTTATCAAATTTATCAAATTGGAAAAATGTGTGAATTTGTATTTTCTACATAGAGTTATGGTATAATCTTGAATTGGGACTGTTGTTGTACAATGTGCAGTTGCATCCTCATTGGAAAATGATGGCCATACCAAATCACGAACGTCAGCATACGAACATCAGAAAGGGGGAGAGTTTGTGAGTGATGGAAAGCTACGTATTTCTTTTCAGAAACAGCCGATGATGAGAAGGGTGATATTCGCACTAATTCCGATCTACATATTCTCCATCTTCGCATACGGCTTAAACGTACTGTTACTCAGTCTTTTCATTTTTGCTGTGGGCATCTTCGTGGAGTGGCTCTTCGAATCTAGGAAGAAGAAACCGGTAAGTGAGGCAGTGCTTGTCACTTGCATGCTATTGACACTCTCAATGCCTCCAGACGTCCCAATTTGGATAGCAGTTGTTGCAACGGTCTTTGCAGTAGCACTTGGAAAAGAAGCATACGGTGGATTTGGTAGAAATGTGTTTAACCCAGCGATAACTGGCAGGCTTTTTGTTTACATTACATTCCCCCTTTTCATGACGAAGGGATGGGTATCACCGTCTCTTTTTGGAACGGATGTTGTTTCAAGCGCTACACCTTTAGAATTGCTTAGACAGAACAGTCAGATCAGTCTTTCAAATCTGTTTTTCGGATGGAGAAGTGGATCAATTGGAGAAGGGCCGATATTCTTAATAATACTTGCAGCAATTTATTTGATTGCTACTAAGACTGCAAGTTGGCGAATCATTTTATCAACACTATCTTCAGCAACTATAATGACATTTCTTTTCGACATTTTCAATGTGCCAAAGGCACTTCCCACACTGCCAGCGATACTCTCTGGAAGCTTATTCTTTATATCTGTTTTCATGGCAACTGATCCAATATCTGCACCAAAGAAGATGACGGCCCAATGGTACTACGGTATCATAATAGGTATTTCTGGGGTTATTATAAGAACTTTTTCTTTGTTTTCAGAGGGCTGGAGCTTTGCAATATTGCTTGGAAATATCTTCGCACCTTTGCTAGATGAATTCATAAAGGATAAAAAGTCGAAAAAGCCGGAGAATACCCAAGCAAAGAAGGTGGGAGTATGAAGATCGACAGAGAAAATAGGTTTTATACAATTGTATTCACCTTCATCATCACATTTGCGTTTGTTATAGTACTCTCACTGATAAACAACGCGACGGAGCCGACCGTGAAAAAAAATCAAGAACTCCTTAAGGTTAAGGCTATTTTGAATGCTATGGATATATCATATCTATCGGATGATGAAGCTTTGGATAAATTTCGTAATGATGTACAGAAAGTTGAAAATGATAAGTACGAGATATACAAAACAACTTCTGGTGGAGAAGAAATTTACGCGTTGATCTTTTCTGGTAGTGGCCTTTGGGGTACTATAACTGGCGTATTAGCAGTTGATTCAAGTCTTAGTACGATAAAAGGTATCGATTTCATTTCGCAGAGTGAGACGCCAGGACTTGGCGGTAGAATAGAGGAAAATTGGTTCAAGGATCAATTTAGAGATGAAAAAGTAGCAGATGGTATGGTAAGTGTGTCTGTCACGAAGACAGATGGAAGCAAGGAAGATGGAAAAGTAGATGCAGTCACCGGTGCAACGTTGACTTCAAAGTCTGTTGAAAAGATAGTCAATGATTCACTTGTGAGATTACGTGAAGTGCTGGGGGTGAAGTGATCATGAACGAATACAAGAAAGTGCTCATAAAGAATCTTTGGACCGAGAATCAAGTTATAGTCCAAATTTTGGGTATCTGTTCAACCTTGGCAGTCACAAATAGACTATCAAACACGTTGATAATGACGCTGGGTGTTTCTCTTGTGACTGCTTTCTCGAATCTGACTTTGTCCGCTATGAGAAATATCATCCCAAGAAAAGTCAGGATGATCACACAGGTACTTGTTATATCTTTTTATGTTATCATCGTTGACATAGTTTTAAGGGCATACGTACCTGACGTCAGCAAAGCGCTTGGCCCATATGTGGGATTGATCATTACAAATTGTATACTCATGGGTAGAGCTGAAGCATTTGCCCAGGCTAATCCGCCACTAATCTCTTTTTGGGATGGTTTGACTGCGGGGCTTGGTTACATGTGGGTTTTGGTTGTCGTTGCATTGTTCAGAGAATTGCTTGGTTTTGGGACTATACTCGGTTTTCAGGTGATGCCGGAGAATTTTGTCAATTGGACGATCATGGTCATGCCTCCAAGTGCCTTTTTCGTTTTAGCGATTCTCATTTGGGTAATCAGAGGAGCACAACTAAGAATCAGTACTAAAAATGCACAGAACGCTCAGACAGGAGGTGCTAACAAATGAGTGCACCGGCAATCAATCCACTTGTATTGTTTTTTGCTTCGATCTTCACGAGTAATATATTACTGACAAATTTTCTAGGTACTTGTTCTTTCATATCCATATCGAAGGACTTGAAATCTTCAAATGGTCTGGGGATGGCAGTCACATTGGTCATAACGATAACCACAGCCATAAATTGGATCTTGGAGAAATATCTCATACAACCACTCAATTTAGGATATTTGAGATACATACTGTACATCATTGTTATTGCAGCAGTCGTTCAGATGCTCGAAATGATAATAGACAGAGTCTCTCCAAATCTCTACATCGTACTCGGTATATTCTTACCACTCATTACTGTGAATTGTGCGATATTTGGTGTTGCACTTTTTATGCAGCTTCGTAACTATACGTTTCTTCAATCTGTATTCTTTGGTCTTGGAAGTGGATTGGGATGGTGGCTTGCTATAGTTCTACTTGCAGGAATAAGGAAGAAGACTGATAATGCACCTGTACCTGCACCTCTCAAGGGAATCGGTATAACATTGATAACGATTGGAATAATGGCTATGGCTTTCGTTGGTTTTGCTGGAATGATAAACGTCCAGTAAGGGAGAGGTGATGGTGATGATAAGAGTCTTGATGGATCCACTCGTGATAGCAGCAATAAGTACCGCGTTCGCAATCATCATAACGATAGTGGATAGCATAGTGAATAACTATGGGGATGTAGAAATAGATATAAACAACGGGAAAAAGGTATTGAAGGTTAAAGGTGGCTCTCCTCTTTTGCAAACTCTTGCATCGCAAGGTATATTCGTCGCTTCCGCTTGTGGTGGAAGAGGTACATGTGGTGCTTGCAAGGTGAAAGTACTATCGGACGTTGGTCCATATCTTCCCACCGAAATGCCGCATATGTCCAGTGAAGATATTTCAAAGAACGTTAGGCTTGCTTGCCAAGTCAAGGTCAAAAGTGGTATCAAAATAGAATTACCAGAGGAATTGTTCAACATAAAGAAGTATAAAGGGGTCGTAGAAAGTTTGAAAAATGTCACGTACGATATAAAGGAATTACGTATCAAACTTATCGAGCCAAACGAGATTTCATTCAAAGCCGGCCAATACGTTCAGATAGTCATTCCACCATATGGCGATATCAAGGAGCACACGCAAAGAGCTTATTCGATATCCTCCGTACCGAGTGACAAAAACCACGTGGAATTGCTCATAAGATTGGTGCCAAACGGTATAGTCACAACCTACGTGCATAATTATATGAAAGAGGGAGATGCAGCTGAACTCGTGGGTCCATTCGGTGAATTTTATATGAGAGACACCAATGCCGACATGGTCATGGTCGCAGGCGGAAGTGGTATGGCACCTATCAAATCGATAATCTTTGATATGTATGAAAGAAATATTACAAACAGGCGAGTTTGGTTCTTCTTCGGTGCAAGATCTCTAAGAGATCTTTATTACGTTGAACTTTTTAGAGATTTGGAAAAAAAGTGGCCCAATTTTCACTTCGTTCCCGCACTCTCTGACCCAAAACCAGAAGATAACTGGAGTGGTGAAGTTGGATTGATAACGAACGTACTCGACAAATACTTGGACAGTATGATACCAAAAGATAATGTGAAAGAAGGATACCTGTGTGGGAGTCCTGGCATGATAAGTGGGTGTATACAAGTTTTCAACAAATATAATATAAAAGACGTATATTTTGATAAGTTCTAGTCTGTTGGCAGTAATCTGAAGTATTCAATAACGTTATGAAAAGCGAGAGCGCACTTTTTAGAAAAGAGGTGAATGTGCATGAAATTAACTCCTGAATATGCGAGTGCCCAAGAAAGCATGAAACCAGGGAAAATAACTGCTGAAGGATTCCTCGGAGACGATGATAGAAATATCGTAGATATAATTACAGCGGATGAGGAAGAGTTTGCACATCTAAATCTTGATTTCTCCGAAGTTGCAAAGCTGCTAAGGCAACTCTTAAGAGAAGGAGCAAAAGGGTTGGGGAATGTCGTTACTTTTGAGAAATGGGAGATCACAGTTGATGAAGCTAGAGGTAATATTCCATGCCCCTTCAAAGATGGGATGTTCAGTAAACGAGTTTCCACAATAAAGAATTTGAATAATTCAAAGCAAATCATGATCAGTGATCTTTCCGTACACTTGCTCGAAAAACATCATTTCCTCCAAGGGAAAGGTTCAATATTCCGTTTGGAACCTTCGATTATTAAAGCAGTGTTGTACGAATGACAATGCATAACTGTTGCGTTATCTCAAGATTTATCTCATCTGCACTTTGAAATTTGCAAATTCACGAAAAATGAGGAGGGATTCTCAATGCGAGTAAGATTTTTGGGTCATGCTGTCGTTTTACTCGAGGACATAGAGGATGGATACAACGTAATAATAGACCCGTTCATTACGGGAAATCCAAAGTATCCAAATGATTTTAAATTACCTCGAATTGATTATATCCTCGTTACACATGGCCACAATGATCACTTAGGTGATACCGTAGAACTCTGCAAAAAGTACAACCCTATTGTGATTTCAAATGCGGAAATATGTAGTTACTTACAGTTAAAAGGTTGTAGAGTACATCCCATGCATGTAGGAGGTACATATTACTTTGAATTCGGGAAGGTAAAGTTGACGCCTGCCCTACATGGTTCGGGGATACACGATGGTGAGAACACGATTTACGGTGGTAATCCGTGTGGCTTTCTTATCAACGCAGATGGAAAGACGGTATACCACGCAGGCGATACAGGACTAACAAAAGAGATGGAATTACTCAAAAATGTTGACTTAGCTTTCATACCAATAGGGGGAAACTATGTAATGGATGTGGATGATGCTATAGTGGCAGTGGAAATGTTCAAACCCAAAATCGTTGTTCCCATCCACTACAACACTTGGGATATAATAAGGGCTGATGCTGATGAATTCAAGGCTGAAGTCGAAAAACTTGGTGTCGAATGTAGGATATTGAAACCTGGTGAATACATCGAATTTTAAACATCGAAGATGAAGATTAAAAAGGCTTGTCAACGTTACTGTTGGCAAGCCTTTTTTCAACTAATATCTAGCAGTCGTTTCATAAATAATGTAGAGACTCTTTTGTATTCAGTCTATTCTACACGCTTGTTTTTTGGCTTTTCTCAGTTTTCTTTTCTCTTGCACGTTCTACTAATGGTTTACCTTTTCTTCCTCTTCTATCCCTTGGATTAAGTATTTTGAGTATTATCTGTGCATCAAATTCGTTTACATCGATGAAAGAGAAATTCTCATAGACTCTCACATTTTGGATGTTCTTAGACTCTATTCCAGTTTTTTCCGAGATATAATCTATCAACTTTTTCTTATCGATACCCTTTGCAGTACCCATACCTACAAATAATCTTACAGTATCGCTTTTAGTGTTCGATGAGCTACCCCTTGAAAAATCCCTTTGAACTAAATCACCGTATCTATTTACGTCTATTCTTTCTTTCAGCAACGCATGTATGAGCAATTCAACTGCACCGGTTGGTCCCATCTTTTCTATGAGTTCCTTTGCAACATCTCTATACAAATCGTTCGAAACACGTGGCATATTTGTTATGTCATTTATCACGTTTTGAAGTTGTCGCTGCATTATGTCTTCTACTTGAGGTATCTTTTCTTTTGATATCCTAGCTTTAGCAAATTTCTTTACTCTTGCAAAATGGAAATAGTCGTCTCTTGTTACAAATGTTATCGCAAATCCTTTCTTCCCTGCTCTTCCCGTTCTTCCAACTCTATGTACGTAGTACTCTGGATCTCTTGGTACAGAATAGTTTATCACATGTGTTAAACCATCGATGTCTATACCACGTGCTGCAACGTCGGTTGTGACAAGAATCCTTAAATTCCTTTTCTTGAATTTATCCAGTACTCTTTCTCTCTGATATTGAGAATAATCTCCGTGAAATCCATCTGCACTATATCCAAGATCCGATAACCTCTTTGAAACTTCGTCCACTTCCAACTTTGTTTGGCAGAAAACTAAGCCGTAAAAATCTGGGGCCATATCTATTATCCTGCATAATAATGGTAATTTATCCTGCTCTTCGACCTCAAAGTATAGCTGCTCTGCATTTTCCGTTGTTAGGTCATACGTAACCGTAGATATATGTTCATACTCTTTCATGAATTTTTCAGCAATATTGACTATTTCCTTTGGCATAGTAGCTGAAAATAGGAATGTGCGCCTTTCTTTTGGAAGTTTGCTGATTATTTCCATAATATCATCGATGAATCCCATGTCCAACATTCGATCAGCTTCATCTAACACAAGGTATTCTATACTCGATAGGTCCAAACTCTCACGGCTCAAGTGGTCAAGTAACCTTCCGGGAGTTCCAACAACTATATCTATTCCTTTTTCCATGTCCTTCAACTGGTCAGCCATCGAATGCCCGCCGTAAACAGTTGAAATTCTAATTCTTCTGCTACC
Organism: Fervidobacterium sp.; assembly: GCA_003526765.1. Lineage (GTDB taxonomy): Bacteria > Thermotogota > Thermotogae > Thermotogales > Fervidobacteriaceae > Fervidobacterium. The sequence continues at coordinate 12,011 of DPXZ01000145.1, read as the reverse complement.
TTTTAGACTCTTGAGATCATCTGAAATCTGCAGAGCAAGTTCTCTCGTTGGTGTGATTATCAGTACCTTCGGAGCCTTACTCTTTCGAAATTCCACCCTTTGTAATATAGGAATTCCGAAAGCTGCGGTCTTCCCTGTTCCTGTTTGTGCTTGAGCGATTATGTCCTTGTCAGTCGAAAGTGCAATGGGTATAACTAAACTCTGAATTTCTGTTGGAGTTGTGTACCCCTTCTTTTCGATCGCCAACAACAAATCTTCGCTTAATCCGAAATCTTTAAAGCTTTCATACGTCTTACTCTTATCTTCCATTCTTAAGTTCCTCCTCTTTCTTCTCGCCACTTGGTAGATTTATCCCTTTCCTTGCTTAACTCTTTTTTCTTACCTTCAAAAGGGATAGAATCCATTTAGAGTAGCAAGATGAAAGGGATCTAAGTCTTTCTCAACGATGATTAGTTTAACACATCTTTTGACTCATTCAGTTAAATTTACATTAATATACCAAAACATATCGAACAAGTTTTGCATAATCTCCCGTCAGCATACGTAACTTTACGTATCGCTCTTGACTTTCAGATAACATTCGCTAACAATACTTCTTTCATCTCTTTTAAAGCAAATTCGTGCATGGATTTATCAAAGCTATCAACACAATCTGAGTGAACATATGTCTTTATACCTCTGTTTCGTAGTTCCTCAACGGTAAAAAGTACGCAGATGTGTGTTACAAGTCCTCCAACATGCACTTCATCTACATCCATACTTGCCAGAATATCTTCAAGATTGGTTTGGTAAAATGCGGAATACCTGCTCTTTCTAATCTCGTAGACGTTGTCATAGTCTTTCAAAGACATGCTAAGCTCACTTACTATCTCGCTACCTTCTGAGTTATGGAGACAGTGAGTACCCCATACGGCAAATTCGTAATCGTTATCTTCATGCCAATCTCGTGTATAAATTATCGGTAGACCATTGGATTTGAATCTCTCCACAAGTTCAATTATCGGGGGTATCACATTCTCAGCTCCTGGAAAGTACAATGCACCACCGGGTTTTGTAAAGTCGTTTTGTAAATCTACAATAAGTAATGCTCTCACGTCTTTTCACCTCATTTCAACATTTTAATATGTTATTAGCATTTATCTCCTAAGTCTGTATCTCTCGATTACATTGAGTATTCTGTCCATTGTGGTTTCGTCTGATGCTTCTATCGTATGGAGGTGTATGCCATTTGAAATTTCCAAAAGAGGTTTAGTGTTAGAAGATATAAGTAGGGAAACGAATTTCTCTACGTCGTCTAACGTTGATACATCTATGCGACCTATTAATTCGCCATAAACAGGATGTTCGACGATGACATCTATAACTTTTCCACCTGCTTCAACAATTGTTCGAAGCTCATCATAAATCTCCTCTGATGAGTGTTGAAATGCGATGGTTCTCCTCACTCTACCACCAGTATCCAAGATGTACCCATCCCTAGTTGAAAAGATCTTGTTCCCGTCTTCTCTGAGCTGAGCTATATCTGATACTATCACCTGCCTACTCACTCCAAAACGTTCTGCCAATTCTTTTCCCTTCACTGGAGCCTTTGTTCGTTTGAGTAAATCTAAGATCTCTGCCTTTCTATTCACTTTCCCACCCCTTAAAGAAATAGATTGTGTTACACTTACAGACAAGAAAAATAGATGCACCTACATGTATATATATCATTATACACTAAGTGTCAATTACTGACAACACATTGCCAACATGGTATTCAAGAAAAAAATTAGGGGCGGTTTTCCGCCCCTAATATATCTTAATATATTTAGAGATTGGTCAGTATGCTATTTCTTTATTTTCTTTCTACTCTTGGTTTGTCATCGTAGTTGGTTACGTTCCCGCCGAGTACTTTCTGTATGTACTCTGTCAGAACATCGGCCATGACGTAGAACGTGTTGTAACCTGGTTGGCCTTTCAACATTGTGTATCCATCTCCACCGCCAGCCATATAATCATTCGTAACAACTTTGTACGTCTTTTCTGGGTCTATTGGTTTTCCACCGACAAGTACCTCCGTGAGCTTTCCGCCTTCAGCTTTCCAAGTTGCGCCTCCAACTTGGAGAAATCCGCCTTGTCCATTAGGAATCGTTGCAGCATATTCAAAGACCTTTTGAAGATCTGAACCTTTCAATTCAATAACATAAAGCGTGTTTCCAAATGGTAAAACTGTCAAAACATCTCTTATAGTTATATTACCCGGTTTTATCGATGCTCTAATACCGCCACCATTTGTCAAAGCGACATCGGCACCTGTTTTCCAAATCATAGAATCAGCAATTAAGTTTGCAAGATTAGTTGTCTTTGCTCGTACATCTGCTCTCTCACCGTTGAGCAAAATTTCCGTTGTTCCGATAACTGTATCCAACTTTGAACCACCCAATTGTTTAAAATAACTAAGTACCGATTTTACCGCCAAGTTCTCTTTTACAACTGTCTGATAAACGTTGTTTCCTGCTTCGTCCTTGCCAACTAACTTAGATTGCACCACAGGAATTACTTGCCAATCAATCTTAACAACTTTACCATTCTCAACTTCTATGTCTGCTCTACCAAGTACCTTTCCCCACTCAGACGCTTGAACAATCGGTACGCCATTCACAACCATTGGACTTGTCATATTTGTGTGGCTGTGTCCATCGATTATTAGATCTATGCCTTCAACATTTTGTGCGAGTTGATCCGCTGTTGTGTAAAGATCAGAATATCCTTGACCAACGCCAAGGTGTGTCAACGCAATGACAACATCTGCTTGCTTTCTGATTTCTGGAATTATTTGTTTTGCAACTTCGACAACATTTTTGAATTCCAAGTCTTCGCTGTAAACATTCTCGAGTATCTTTGTATGTTCCGTAGTGAACCCAACTATTGCGACTTTCACTCCACCCACTTCTTTTATGATGTATGGTGTAAAGAATGGTTCACCGTCTTTATAAATATTCGCACTAAGAAAGTCGAACTTTGCCCATGACATTTGCTTTCTGAGAACGTCTCTTGATTTATCGAATTCGTGGTTACCTACAGCCACCGCATCGAGTTTCATCCTGTTGAGTGCTAGAATATCTGCTGCTGCATCAACCAAGTCCGATTCTGGAACTCCGGTATTTATATCGCCTGCATGAAGGAATAAGACGTTCGGATTCACCTTTCTTTCCGCATCGATCATCGTTGCTATCGTTGAAAATCCACCGATCATGTTGCCGTTTGAATCCGCAAATGGCCAAGCATGTGCGTGAGTATCGTTGATGTGGAAAACAGTGATGTTAACCGCAAATGCAAACAAAGACATAACCAAAAAAGTGAATACTGCTAACTTCTTCATCCTAATCCCTCCTCTTAAAAAGTTGTGTGGACTCTAATAATTATTATACTACTTTTCGTGTAAAGAAGTGTTAAGGAGTTTTACGGGAAAAACCTTTCAAAAAGGCTTACCAATATTTCCACAACGAACAGTAATATTACCATCCACTCTAAGAAATTTGCTTTACTCTCACTGTGAAGTTCAAGTAGCACACTCGCTACACCAAATGCATGATCTAATTTTGTTGTTACATTCTTGTACCTTCTGGAAATTTCATAGTACCTTGTCAATTTTTGATAAACCTCGTTGTACATTTCATTTTCCCAAGCCATCTCAGGCTTGTCCAGTATCATAACATCGGAAAGTATTTCGTGTCTTGTTTTCAGTATCTTCATTGCAAGGTCAAGAGCTTTCTTCCCTCTTGATCTTTTACGATGTGCAGACAGAAATTTCTCGATCTCATCTATCAAGAACTCAGTTTTCTGCTCTATTCTATGTAGTGAGATGCTTTGGGCAAGTACAAACGCGATTGTTGAAAGTGCCCCGTCATCCACCCTTGGTAAATAAACGGTGTTTTGTGATACTTCTATCTCTCTGTCTTTGCTTTGCGTAACTTCTAAATTATCTGGAGCACTATGCTTTACTGAGCCTATAACGTAGTCATCAAACTCGGAAATAAGGGAACTGAATTGCTTAGCCGACACATTCAGTCCCACCACGGCACCAAAGGAATAGACAAAAACCATACCATCGCCATACTTAAATTTGAAGGGCTCTTCCCATCTTACGTATTCAACGTACGACAACTTCTCAGACATCAATTTCTTGATATCTATATCGTCGCCAATATCTACAGCTATGAATCTATACGGCACACAATCACCCCTGATTTTATCATTTAAACTCCCTAGAAGACTATTTTCATCACGTCATCAAGCTGTGCAATCACATACAAATCGTTTGATACAAAGACTATTCTACCGCCAGAAATTGTAAATGGTTTATTTGCCCTCAAGTAATAGTATCTTGGAAAGTCACATTCTAAAGGTAATGAAACAATCATTTCTTTGTCGGTCAATGATATATGAGGCTTTTTGGTCAAAAACTCGTAGATAATTTCTGCGCTTTCAGATGAGAAGTGATTGTTCAAAAATGGGTAGTACATTTGAATTATAGATATAAAACTCTGTATACTTTCGTACATCTCTTTCCAAGTCTTATTCTCAGGATTTCTATCCGTTGAAAAAACATCGTCCGGATGAACGAAATATTGGAACGTACCAAGTGTCATTATAGAAAGCACAGAATCACTTATGATTTTTTGGACCGGGTAGTATCCCGATGTTGTCCTCGGTATTACAACAGTCTTATCTCCGATTACTGAAAATTCTGATATCGTATCCGTTGCTTTGTATGTCGTACCAATTGACGTGATATCTGGAAAAACTTTCAGCAGTTCTTTAGCACCAAACTCATCTATGATGTTGTTTGGAGCGACGTAAGTGTAAGGTACATATTGCTCATTTAATACGTTTCTTAGAAAAATTTTAAAAGTCCTCAGAACACCAGCAAGCTCATCTTCTTTCCAGTTGCTCTTTGTTAGTGGAATATGGTTGTATCCATGCACACCTATTTCGTATTCTCCATCAAGTAACTCTTGAAGTGCCTTCTTTTGTTCTGGGGTATTGACGTACTCTTGAAAACTGAATGGCCATGTAACTGAGGCATTGTAATTTGCAACAAACGCAGTTGTATATTTTATTCCGAATTTTTTCGCTAATTCTTTCATCATCGGCCACCAGATATTATAGTAGAAATTGTTATCTGTGATATCTCCGAACTCCCTCGTCAAGGCATCTATCTTTCTATTGTACGCTGGAAGCGGAAAGTCATCGAGATATATTGAGTAGCTATTGATAACAGGTTGAATGGATATAGGCAGCTGTGAAAAAACAGTCTGGATAAAGAGTCCACGTAGTCTCTTTTCGAGTAAGTCAATTGGATAATATATGAGTTGACCACTTCCAATCTCAATCTTCCAAGATAAAACGTCGTTATCCGAACTCGTTAGAAGAATTTCAGATGATGTCTTTTGTTCTTGGAAACGCACACTTTTGTTCCATGATATCTTGAATTCATTGGGGACTGGAAATATATCGTTAGTCACTTCTATTTCCTTGATTACTCTCGTTACACTCCCCATTGATAATATGACTACAGTACCTCCATCAAGCATGTAATTGTTCAGAACGGCATCGTTCAGTTCTACAGTATCATTCAGATATATAACAGCCTCATATCCGAAAAGTACGCTTGGCAAGCTTGGTGTCCAATCGTAATCTAACAACGTGTAGTCTAGTGCTTTTCTCAATTCATAATTATCCTTACCAACGACTAGTAATTTGTAATTTTTCCAATCGCCATAAATTAATTCTCCAAATACTCTCGAAAGATTTACGGTGACTTTGCCATTATCATCAAGTAGGTAGTTGTAGCCTATCATTCCACCAATTGGACTGAGGAACGCTGTATTGTAGGTTTTGTTATCTCCAGCTACAACTTGAATTAGAGGCTCAATATTAGAGCCAATAAAAAGATAAGACTCAACATCTCTCTCTTTTTCAAAAGATAACGTCTTGTCAGCTTGAAATTCGCTATTGATGGAAACTTGAATCGGTTTTGACTTTTTCCAACTGTAAGTGTACGAAACACCCAACAAATTGTAAACTGAGTTCAGTTCTTGTAAACCTGGATTATTTGTTCCAGAAGAATCGATGGATGCTCCTATATTATTAATGATCAAGAGCTTTCCCCCTTGGCAAATGTAATCAAACAGACTTTTCAAATACTGTTTTGCTTGATTCATTTGAGAGGTATAGTAACATGAAACAACAAGCTCATAGTCGTTCAAAGAAGTATTTTTGAAACTATCGGTTTCTACATCTATTACATCATAGTCGATCAACAATTTTTTCAATTCTGGTGCTATATACTTGAGTTGAACGTTGTATCCATAACCTTGCTCCGAGCCTTTGTAAAGTAACAACGCCTTTGTGGCAAACATTGTCGAAGACAGTGACAACAAAAGAATAAGTATGACTAAAAATCTTAATCTATTTTTGTGCACTGTGCATCACCTCGTAGTATAACTCTTTATAGTTAGATATCATTCTGCCAAGTGTGTACTTTGCTGCGGCAATTTTTCTTCCATTTTCGGAAAACGTGAGCCAAAGTGACTTGTCTTTGGCTAGTGTAATAATTTTTTCACTCATTGAAACATAATTCTTTGATCTTACAACAAAACCAGATTGTCCATCTGGATCTAAGGCGATCTCAGCGCAATTACCAACATTTGTAGTAACAACGGGTATTCCCGAAGCCATTGCTTCCAGTTGCACCAACGGTTGACCTTCAGATATGCTACTGATCAGCAAAACATCGAGCTTACCATAATATTCTCTGACATTTACCTTTCCAGTAAATATAACCCTATCATCTATATGCAGTAATTCTGTCAATGCTTTGCACCTTTCGTAGTATTCCTCATCCTCGTCATTTGGTCCCATGATATACAAAAATGCATTTGGAATTTCTTTACGTACTATATCAAAACACTTTATGGCCGAGATTATATCCTTTATCGGTACAACTCTTCCAACAATTCCTATGTTGAAAGTTTCATGTTCTTCTCTTTCAATTGCACTAAATCTGTCAACATCAACACCATTCGAAATCACTCGCATCTTGGAAAAATCGGCACCCAATTCCAGTTGGAATAGTTGATTTTTTTCAAACAAAGTAGTCAGCAAATCACACTCTTCGTAAACGGTTTTGCTGATCAGTTTGAATATCTCGATCCAAACAGGTTTGTAAACTTCTGAAACGCTGGTCGATTTTGTAATCTCTATTTCTCGTTCTCTGTGATAAATTCCATGTTCTGTGATGATCAATTTTCCACCGTAGAGATACTTCCCCATCAATGCACTAAGTGATGCATATCCAGTTGTAGTGGAATGGTATATGTCTGCTTTTGGTGGTACCGATTGAATTGCACCAAGAATTGGAATTAGAAAACCAATGATCGTCCAATAAAATCCAGTGAAACCTTCATCAGAAAAGTAATGTTCATATATCTCTATTATGAAATCCCAAAAGTGTCTTGTTTTCAATAAGCTGTCAACATTTTTCCCAGCAGCTAACCTTAACAGGTCGCCAAACTCTTTGGCCCTCTCATCACTTGAAAGTTCTATCATGTTTCTTACTTTTGCGATGACCTTTTTGACGTCTACACTCTTTGTAAGTTCATCAGGATCAGGGTTATTGGAAAAAAGTTGATACTCATAAAGATTTTCAAGGTTCTTGGGTAATTCATAACGAAATGGATGATTCCATTGCCAAGGTGCCAGATGTACCACACTGAATTTTACATCTGGCATATTTTCCATTAACATTTGAATCCATTCAGAAACTCCACCTATTACGTACGGATAAGTTCCTTCAACAATGAGGCATACTCTCATAATGATATCGTTATGAGACCAGAATTTACGAAACTACTTCTACTATCTCCACATCAAAGATCAAATCTTTACCAGCAAGCGGATGATTTGCATCGAGCACAGCGGACACATCGTTGAGATCATCTACTTTGACGACAAAAACATTACCATCTGGTTGGTGCGCTTCTAACATATCCCCAACTTGAACATCTTCCGGCAACATGGAACGTTGTACCGAGAACTTTAAATCATCGCGAATTACGCCATATGCTTTCTCAGCAGCTATTCTAAACGACTTCTTTTCACCAATTTCCATGTCGATTATAGCTTCCTCAAAGCCTGGTATAACTTGACCTGCCCCGACAACAAATTCCAGCGGCTCTCTACCAATGGACGAATCAAATATCTGCCCATCTTCAAATGAACCTGTGTAATGAACTTTTACCTTATCTCCGACCTTAATTCCCATAAAATCACACCCTTCAATTAGAATCTATTGATATTATAGCATGCAAAGTTCAATTTCACCAATTTGCATCATCTGTGCTTTCTAAAATTGTTTCTAGTGTATTTCATGTTAGACATCATAAAATACAATTTAACTCACATAATCTGCGTATTGAATCATTAAGCTAATTCGTCATGGATTTGGTCCTGTGTTTCCATTTTCATCCGTTCTTATCATGTAAATATCTCCGAGATGTGTTGAATCAAAGGATTCTGTATATCCACCAATAATGTAACCACCATCACCTGTTTGTTGACAAAAATAGCCTACATCATCGTACATTCCACCGTATGTTTTCTCCCATGTCTTGTTTCCATACCCATCAGTTTTAATTGCATAAACATCCCACATTCCAGCACCGTAAGATTCTGTCCAACCTGTGATGATGTACCCACCATCGTTTGTTAATTGTATACAGTTACTCTCATCATCGTATGTTCCACCGTATGTTCTCTCCCATATCTTGTTACCGTATCCGTCTACTTTTATCACGTATACATCCCAACCACCTGCACCAAAAGAATCTGTTGAACCAGCAATTACGTATCCGTTATCGGTAGCTTGTTGAACAGAGTATCCTATCTCGTCATAACTTGAGCTGTAAACTCTATCCCACATCCAGTTGCCATATGCGTCGATCTTGAGTATGTAGATGTCTGAATACCCGGAACCCATGGAATAGGTACTTCCTACAGCAATGTATCCCCCATCTTTTGTCTGTTGTATGCAATAGATTTCGTCATCGTACACACCGCCATAAACTCTATCCCAAACTCTATTACCATTCGCATCTATCTTTACCACATAGGCGTCAGCATAACCGGAACCTAAAGAAAGTGTGTAGCCTGCAACTATATAACCACCATCAAGAGTTTGCTGGATATAGTTGGCTGCATCATCGTATATGCCACCATAAGTTCTTTCCCACGCCTTGTTTCCATTTGAATCAAGTTTCAATACATAGAAATCAGCGTATCCTGAACTAGTGGAAGATGTACTTCCTGCAACGATGTATCCACCATCTTTCGTTTGTTGTGCGCAGTAAGCAATCTCGTTGTATCCGCCACCATAACTCTTCTCCCACAACTTATTACCGTATGCATCAACCTTGACAACATACATATCTGCGTAACTTGCATTGGAAGAGTGAGTGTATCCCGATGCAAAGTATCCGCCATCTTTGGTCTGTTGCACGTAATATGTTGCATCGTAATAGTTTCCACCATAATTTCTTTGCCAAATCAACGATACTGTTGTTCCGTACGATTCATTAGAATAATTTGAACTTCCTGAGCTGTTGTATGCCCTGATTCTGTAATAATATGCTGTGTTTGGTGATAACTTCGTGTCGGTGTATTCGGTAACATTCACACCAACTGCTGCAATTTCAAGCCATGAACCAGTTGTCCCTATTCTTCTTTCTATTTTGAATCCTTCCTCATTGTTAGAACTGTCTTTCCACATCAAATTCATCTGTGATGATGACAAAGATTGTACATTCAAGTTCGTCGGTGCTTCAGGCAACGTTTTTGTCGACACGGTTGGAATAACCGGGGTACTTGTTTTTGTAGTTGCCTCTGTGGTGGTCGGAGATGTTGACGCAATTGTTATCGTCTCTACAAATTCAGTAGCTACGTCATTGACAGCAGGTTTCTCGCCACGAACAAATTTTGCAAGAATTGTATTGTCCACATCGCTATATCCTGTGACTTGCACATATCCGGTACCACTTCTTGTTTCAATAGAAAATATAGTTCCTTTCGGAACGATCTTTGGATCCAGTCCCCCAAGTACTATGTTATCTCCAGTAACTGATTTTACGTACGCTTCCAATTTGAAAATATTCTTTAGCTCTGACCATATCGAAGATGCAGTTGATTTTAGTGCATCAGTTAAAGATTGTTGCTCTGTATCCTCTGATTTTCCAGTCGACTCCAAAGCTTTGGAGGCCAAGAGCTCACCATTTTCTATATTGTAAAGTCTGATTGTATATCTCGACGTGGCAACGTAAGCGTTAGACTTATTACTCCATGCAGAAGACAACTGGGAAAGTGTTAACAAGAGTGCGTACTTTGACCCCCCTATCTTTCCAATCTCAATTGCTTGTGCTTCGGAAACCCCTATTTCGCTCATGTTTCTCTCTTTCATGACTTGTTGTATATTGGCTCGTGAAAACAAACGAAATCTCTCCAGTTTTAAGACCTGTTCCTCCAAGATAGATAACAAGTAATCAACCTCGTCAGCGGACCAACCACTGCCGATCTGTCCTGCAAGTATAACCAAACTAGTCTTTTCAGTTATCGTTACTGGGGCCGATGAGAAGGCCTGCGAGAACATGATCAACAACAAACTAATGATTACCCACTTTGATAACCTCATGATATCACCTCTCCCGTTCTCAGTTTGCTTAAGCAATTCAGATACTAGCACATTGCCAATTAAACGCTGCAAGAACGCAAAAAAATAAGGCTCAAGAGTACATGATATTATATCACTACAAGTCAAAAGTAAAGCCATGATGGGTACAAGATATCGATAAACACCTAATGAGACACAAAAAGCTGAGGCAGAAGAAATATCTTACAATAATGTAACTTTTAATGTGTGCATTAAGTTAACACACGCTATATGTGAAACATATTGTTCACATATATTTTTCTCAATCGTTTCAAGGGTCGTTGCGATTTAATTGATTTTTCGGCTCAATATAGTAAGATATAACAAGTGTGAATCAAACAGCGAGGTGATTCGATGTTCGAAGGGCTTCGAGATAAGTTGTCAGGTGCGTTCAAAATACTTTCTGGAAAAGGGAAAATCTCCGAACGAAATATAGAAGAAGCTATACAAGTAGTTAAGAACTCTCTTTTAGCAGCAGATGTCAACTATAAGGTTGTGAAAGAATTCGTTGAAAATGTAAAAAAGCGAGCATTAGGTGAGGAGGTACTGAAATCACTCACACCTGATCAGATGTTCATCAAGATCATTAGAGATGAACTGATAGCGCTTTTGGGTGAGAAAGAACCTTTCAAACTTATACACAGGCCTTCTTATGTCATGATGGTTGGATTGCAAGGTACCGGTAAAACAACAAGCGCTGCAAAGATTGCAAATTATCTAAAGAGACAAGGTAAACACCCTATATTGGTAGCTGCGGATACGTATAGACCTGCTGCAATTGATCAACTTGAAACATTGGGAAAGAAAATAGGTGTCCCTGTTATAGCAGGGGATCGAAAAAATGCCATAAAGATAGTTGAAGAAGCTATGAAGACTGTAAAAGATAGTGGTTACGATGTTGTCATACTCGATACGGCAGGACGTTTGCACATAGATGATGAAATGATGAAAGAACTAGACGATATCAAAGCACTCGTCAACCCAGACGAGATATTACTGACAGTTGATGCTATGGCCGGTCAAGATGCGGTCAATTCAGGTAAGGTATTCAACGACAGACTTGGTGTAACAGGTTTTGTTGTTACAAAACTCGATGGAGACTCACGTGGTGGTGTCATTCTCACAATAAGGCACATAACTGGTAAGCCTATTAAATTTGTTGGGATTGGCGAAAAGATAGATGATTTCGATGAATTTTACCCAGATAGAATGGCAAGTAGAATACTCGGACTTGGTGATGTTCTTTCTTTGATAGACCGAGTTGAGA
>DPXZ01000082.1:3213-7135 GCA_003526765.1 Fervidobacterium sp. | reverse complement strand
GCAGGTGCAGCAACTGCTCAGAATTCCATAACTCCGACAGGTATATACGTTGGTCATGGTACAAAACTATCCGCAACGACAAGAATATTCACAGAGGGTAATACAGAAAATACGGGAAATGCATTGGATCTTGCCATAAGTGGCGATGGATTTTTCCAAATCCAACTCCAAGATGGCAGAATTGCGTATACGCGTGATGGGCAATTCAAGATAGACAACCAAGGTCAGATTGTTACAGCAAACGGTCTTTTATTATCCCCTGCACTTGTCGTTCCGCAGAATGCATCCTCGATGACGATATCACCCGATGGTATAGTCTCCGTCGAATTAGCAGATGGCACCACGCAGCAATTGGGAACAATAACGTTAACAAGATTTGTCAATCCCGCAGGACTGAAATCCATGGGAGACAATCTTTACTTGGCTACAAATGCAAGCGGTGATCCGATCGAAGGTGTTGGTGGGCAAGACGGATTTGGCTCTATTCTCCAAGGATATGTGGAAAAATCTAACGTGGATGTCGTCAAAGAGATGGTAGACATGATAAGTGCAATGAGGGCGTATGAATTCAATTCCCGTTCGATAATGACGGCAGACCAAATGCTCCAGACGGCAAGTAGCTTGAGAAGATAATGAGGATAATATAGTTATTGAGAGTTAATTCAAACATGAAAAAAACATCAAAAATCTTTTCCAGCATTTGAAATTTCTAACATCGGTTCCCCAAGATCTCCCAGGTCTTGGGGCATTTTTATTTGATTTTCAATTTTCTGCGACTGTGATATAATGTGTGATATAATTATGTTTGTTAAACTTGATAGGAAATAAAATGCAAGGAGTGATGAATTTGATAGGTATGTACGATGACAACTACGATGATTTGGATGATGATGTAGTTGGTCAAAATAATGGAGCAAGTGATGGTGAAAATGCTGAGCAAAGTAAGTCAGAAGAGAGGGAAGCACTCATCAACAGGATCATCGAAGAAAAGGGTGAGGCAGCGTTTGATAGTATGGTAAGGCTTCTGGAAGATGAGGATGACACGGTTAGAGATATAGCAACGGAAGTTCTTTACAGGTTGGGAGATCGTATCGCCAGTAAGTTGGAAAAGCTTGTGATATCGAAGATAAGGGATGAAAAGAAAAATGATATGACGTTGCTCTATTTAATAGACTTGCTGGGAGATATCGGTTATCAAAGTGTCAATAAAGATTTGACTAAGGAATTGGTTAAGGCAATTAGTTTGTACGATTTAGAAGAAGCTCAACTTGTAATTTATGAGACTCTCGCAAAGCTTGGTGCAGGTGAGGAGTTTTATCCATTGCTCAGATACATGCTGTTGGAGGGTGAAGAGAGTTACATGTTCGGTGCCCAAGCTGCAATGGCGATGTCGTATCTCAATGTACCAGAAGTTGTACACGACCTTGTAGATGCGATAGAAAAAGGTGATTTCAGAGACGAAGACATTGAAATTATCAAAAAGGCGCTCAACAACATGATCAATATGAAACCGTCTTACAAAGAAATTTTGATTGGTTTAGTGGGTGAGGAACACCTGGAAGAATACATACAGTAATTGTCACAGTGACTGGCATGGCTGGCATGGTGTAATTTGTTGATTTGTATTTGATCAAATTAGATTGATCTATTGCTTATTCTCAAGATTTGTTAATATTTGGGAGGGATTGTGATGCATCTACTTTTGGCAGCAATTGTCGGATATCTAATTGGAGCAATACCATTCAGCTACATAATACCAAAAGCAAAAGGTATAGATATTACGAAAGTCGGAAGTGGCAACGTCGGTGGTACAAATGTTTTGAGAACTTTGGGCACTATAGCGGGTGGACTTGCCATGTTTTTGGATATCATAAAGGCGGTTGCTGCTGTGTTGATTTTCAAGCACTTTGGCGAGGAACCGATGGTTATGGCCGGTGCCATGGCAGTTGTTGGTCACTGTTTCTCACCATTTTTGAAATTCAAAGGTGGGAAAGGAGTCGCAGCCACGCTTGGGGTCTTTTTTGCAATCTTTCCGCAAGCAGGACTATTTTCTTTAGGTATTTTCATCATTGTCGTATCGCTGACTCAATATGTCTCTTTATCCTCGATAATAAGTCTGCTTGCTGGTAGCATCTTTGCATTAGTTTTTGGCAAACCTTATTGGATTATCTTCTTGGCGCTTTGTCTCTTTTCCGTCTTGAGGCACAAAGAGAATATAAAAAGGCTTGTAGAGGGAAATGAGAGAAAAACAGATATAGTCGGATATTTTCTCGGTTGGATGGATAAACCAGGTAATTCAAGAAAATAGATTTATAAGGAGTAAGACGATGTGGGAGTATGTAAAGTATGTAAAGATTCCAAAAATTGCGTTGTTATCGATTATTTCCAGATTACGTAATGTGATAGCCTTATCAACATTAATAGTGCTACTTGTTTTCTTTGATAGCGTTTTTGCTGCGGTGATCGATGAAGAAACTGCAAGGAGTTACTTCTCGCAAGCCTTGATAAATGCATATACAGGGAATTTCGGCGATGCTTACCAATTATCGGTTAAGGCACTTTCAGGGCGTGTGTACGTTCAGGAACTGCCGTACTTCTGGTATCTGAGAGGAAGATTGGGAATTTCAACAGGGCTAGTCGATAAGTCTTTGGGAGATTTCAATACATTCACTCAGCTTGTAAAGAGCGATGAGATCGATAACCTTGTTTCAAAAGTTCAGTATTTTAGAAAGTTAGATATCATTTCACCGGGTACTTTCAAGTTTGGATATGTCAATAGTGTAAGTGGTAGGCAAGGGACAGCTGACTATTTCCAAACGCCAACGAGTCTCACAGTCTTTGGTGACACGATGTACATACTCGATTCCAAGAACAAGCGATTAATCTCTGCAAGGGGTAGAAAGATACTCACAGTGAAAAAGCTGTCAAGGGATTACAAGCAAGTATTCGCATCAAGGGATGGAAGCATATATTTGCTTACAGATGATACACTCTACAATGATTCTGAACTTGAATTACTTAAAGATATGAAGACTGCACTCATCGCTGGTAGCGACAGGAATGGGAACGTTTACATCGTGGATTTCGACAGGGTTTTGGTCTTTGATCCGGAGAGTCAAAAGTCAGTTACATACAAGCTACCGCAAAGCACAGTCTGCTTGGATGCTGAAATGACAGTAGACAAACTGTACATCTTAGATGGTGTAAAGGAACAGATATTAGTTTACGATTTGTCTACCATGAGAAGTATAAATACAATCGAATTACCCGAGAAGATCTGGAATTTTGAGGTCACACCTTACGGAGACTTGATATATCTGGGGAATAACAAGATAATCGCAGGAAGTCAGGAATTTGAAGTAAAAGGTGTAAATTTCATAGAGTATAGTTATCCTACCATATTTCTGATAAAATGGAAAGGGACTGTGGTGGATCAGTACTTTTTGAAGGATGATAAACCGATATTTGTAAGTATAGATAAGATAATGTTCGACGACGCATATGCTTATGCGTACGTTAGAGTTGAAGATCTGTACGGAGATGAAATTCACTACATACAGTATGCACTTAGAATGTCAGAACAAGATGTTTATGTACCATCCGATGTGTACAGCGAATTGTCTGATGTGAAGACCGAAATGTTGAAGAACTGTAAAGGTGAACTAGTTTCATATAGGATGACTGGTTCTAAGACCATAGGTAGCTGTCCAATACTCAACAAATTTACTGGTAGCGCTGCGTCACTGAGGAATAACAAACGAGTCGTTTTTCTGGCAAGATGGAATTACATGAGGCCTATACCACAAGGCATTATAAAAGTGACAGCTAAAGTATCTTTCAAGGACTTGATATATTCCGATGCGATGTTCTATACAGGTCAATTGATAAGTGAGAGTTCGTTGAGAAAGTAAATGAAGTAAAT
>DPXZ01000082.1:0-3112 GCA_003526765.1 Fervidobacterium sp. | reverse complement strand
TAAATGAAGTAAATTATGATGGCAAAACGTGAATAATAGGATGATGATGCAATATGACAAAAGAGGAAATATACGAACTGATTTCAAAAGCCGTGTCATTAACTGAAAGAGGTATGAGCAAGGAAGCGATTGAGATATACGAACAGTTGTTGCAGTTCGATATCCCAGAAGTGTACAATAATCTCGGTAACATCTACAGGCGTGATGGAATGCTTGGCAATGCCGTGGAAATGTACAAAAAAACTATACAGCTGGATAACACATTTGCTTTAGCCTATTTCAATTTGGCGTGTGCATTGATGGAAATGGAGCGCTATGGCGATGCAGCTATGTTCTTTGAAAAGTCAGAGAAACTTGGATTGAAGACTTTCGATTTGGATGTTCAATTGGCATTATGCTACATTGCAACTGGAAATAATTCTAAAGCGGCCGAGCGATTGAAGGATGAAAAGGTACGCAAAGAGGTGGAGAAATACATAGAGGGGGAATTGCGAATATGAGTTTGGACATTGCATCTCTGAAATCTACGATCGATATAATAAACGCAAATTGGTACTTCTTGTTGCCCGTTTCTCTTTTTGTCTTTCTGCTCCCAAACATCGTTGAAGTAGTTACTATCTTAGGTGTAGGATTCATAGTTAGCACAAGTTACGTCACACCGTTTTTGTACGATACGATAATGAAATTCTTCCCGAATTTGCTTAGTGATGCTGCAAGTGGTAACAGGAATATGCTCATCAGTATACTCATTAGCATAGTGTTTGCCATCATTTTCTATGGGCTTTACAAGTCTTTCATCTTTTTAGGGGGCTTTTTATTAACCTTTTTTGCAGTCCAGTTCTTAGTTAACACTCTTGTACATGTTGAGTTATCACCGTACATCTTTTTCGGCTTAAGTGCCTTGGCAGGTCTAATTGGTGGGTTTTATGCATCAAAAAATAGTGAGAAGTTACTTGGCATCGTTGGTGTCGCTATAAGTGCATTTTCAATCTCCTCAATTGTGTTCACTCTATTGAAGATTCACGTTTTTGATATGAACGACGTGCTTTATCTTTGGTTGATATTCATCCTCACTGTGTTCATGTTCTTCTTCAGAATTACGAAGCTTTGGAGGAAGGAAAAATGAGTGTGCTAATTAAGATATACAATTTTCTACGAACTGTATGGCTTGTAATAGGTGCATTTTTGTACATATTTGTGTACGGTTCAATCGTACTGTTGATCGGTTATCTGTTGGGAAAGGAAAAAGGCAGACGATTTGTCTTGAATCAAGTGGAAATCTTCGGCCGTGCTGCATTCAAACTTCTTGGTGTTAAGGTCTTTGTCTGTGGCAAGAAGCCAGAAATCAATAGTAATTACCTGGTGGTGTGCAATCATCAGAGTATTCTCGATATACCACTTGTCTTAGGTTACGTAGGTTCCATATCATTTTTGGCGAAAAAGGAACTTGGGAAATTCCCGATGGTAAACATCTTTTTAAAATACTTGGGCAGTGTGCTCATAGATAGAGGCAATATCAGACAAACTGCAATGGCTATAAGGGAAGTAATGGCGAAGATGAATGATGGGTATCACTTTGTCATCTTCCCGGAAGGGACAAGGTCTGAAAATGGTGAGATGTTACCGTTTAAGCCAAAAAGTCTGGAAATAGCTTACAAGGCGAAGGTTCCAATATTGCCGATCTCAATTTGGGGAAACCACTTGGTTACACCAAAACACAAATTGATAGTCTCAGGGAACAAGACTTCGATATTGATGGGTGAGCTCATCTATCCAGAACAGTTTCCAAATGAAGAAGAATTGAGAAAACATGTAGAAGGCGCCATAAGAGATGGGATTGAAAAACTTAAGGAGGTGCTCGACAATGAAAAGAGCGACTGTTAAAGCACTTGTATTAGACAAGGTATCGAATTCTCCCGTAGTCTTACTAGGGATTGAAAATACAGATAAGATTCTTCCGATATGGGTAGGTGCTTGTGAGGCAAGCATAATGGCAATTGCCATCGAAAAGGTACCTTTCGATAGACCTTTGACACATGATCTGATTACGGATATACTCATGGAACTGAATTTGAAAATAGAAAGATTCGTCATACATTCGATCAAAGATAACGTATTTTACGCGAAAATCGTCTTAAAGGATATGTCTGTTTCTGAACAAGAAATAACTGATGGGTTGAATCCTTATCTCGAGATAGATGCAAGGCCTTCAGATTGCATAATACTATCGCTCAAGACCGGGGCACCTTTGTATGTGACAAACGATATCATCGCGTCTGAAGCAATAAGTCTGGACGAAACTCAGAATTTAGATGAAGGTTTCAAGCAGTTCATAGAGAATTTGGATATAAACGAATTCAGAAAACTCCTCGATGAGGGAAATCTGCAGCAAGGTGAATGATAAAAGATTGTGAGACTAATTCGGAGGCGATGTATAGGTGCCAAACGCCTTTAGTAATTTCTTTGGTAAAATAAAGTCCATTTTCTCAAAGATTAAATTGCCATCTCTAAAGTCAATGCATTTCAAAGATATTGGAAAGAAGATCATCGAATTGCCGGTAAAATTGTGGAGAAGAAGGGTACTTTTCTTCATAGTAGTCGGCATTGTAGCCTTTTTGGTAGCACTTCCGTTCATCATTGGTGGTGACAAGACGGTTGAAACAACTATAACCGAGGGAACAGGGACTGTTCAGAATTTGGTTGTTTCTATACCTATCAGTGCTTTTCCTTATGAAAAGTCTTTTAAGGTACGTGTAGCATCAAAAGCTTTGTCTGCACAAATTTTAAGTAGTGGTGATTTCGTTAGTGAGATTTACGAGCTAATACCAAGTGATGGAAGATACAACATGGCGACGCTTCCTATCAATGTAAAGTACTATTTTCCTTCGAATCTTGTCGGTAGCAACGACTCAAATGCAATTGCATTTGCAAGTATAAGTAGTGATGGGAAGGTTCATAGCATAATTCCAGGTAGTAGCATCGGTAAAGATGATAAAGGATATTACGTTGAGGCGAACTTTTTTGTCGTGCCAAAACTAATTGGAGTGGTTTCTACACCTGGGCAGGTTCTGCAAACTGGAATAAGGTTAGCGTACGATTTTACATCTGCAAA
>DPXZ01000003.1 GCA_003526765.1 Fervidobacterium sp. | reverse complement strand
GAATATTCAGCAATTAGAAAACAAGAAAATTACATAATCAAGCCACCATCGACACCTATAACCTGTCCTGTAACGTACGAAGATTCGTCTGAAGCAAGGAATAAATAAACATTCGCAACCTCAATAGCCTCTCCCAACCTCTTCAATGAAGCCTTTTCTGCCATTTCTGTCAATATCTTCTCAGGTACCTTTTCTGTCATCGGCGTTCTTATAAAGCCTGGTGCCACTGCATTTACCCTTATCTTTGCACCCTTTCTTGCAAATTCCTTTGCCCATGTCTTTGTCATACCGATGATACCAGCTTTCGTTGCTGCGTAGTTTGTCTGACCGATGTTTCCATAAATTCCAACTACGGAAGAAGTGCTAACGATACTTCCCTTTCCTGCTTCAAGCATGTACGGAACTACTGCTTGCGTCATATTGAATACGCCTTTTAGATTTACGTTTATCACTCTATCCCAGTCTTCCTCAGTCATCTTTTGGATGAGTGCATCTCTTGTTATGCCTGCGTTGTTAACCAACACATCTATCTTTCCGAACTTTTCGACGACCTCTTTGACAACTTCCGCTATCTTCGCTCTATCTGTAACATCGAGCTTATAAAAGTGGATTTTCGGATCATCGTAAACTGCGTCGCCAACATCGCATGCAATAACTGTTGCTCCCTCTTTTGCAAATAATTCCGCTGCGGTCCTACCAATTCCACTCCCTGCACCTGTGATTATACAAACCTTGTCTTGCAACCTCATATACATCCCTCCTATGTTTGTGCGCTCATTTATATCTCACTTCTCGATTTTCATTCTAAATTCTCAATAATTACTGCAGTTCCCATACCCCCGCCGATGCACAACGTTGCTAAACCGTACTTTAATCCACGTTTTTTCATCTCGTAGATGAGTGTTGCAATGATTCTATTGCCGCTTGCCCCAATTGGGTGTCCAAGTGCTATGCCACCACCGTTCACATTCGTTCTTTGCATGATCCATTCCTTAGAAACGCCAAATGCCTTTTCCCATCCCTTTATAACGGCCAGACTCTGACCGGCAAATGCCTCATTAAGCTCTATGAGTTCAATATCTTGGAACGAGAGCCCTGCTTTCTTGAGTACCTTCTCTGTAGCTGGAACTGGACCAAATCCCATTCTGATAGGTTCAACACCTGCTTGCGCCCAAGCCACAATCCTTGCAAGTGGTTTTAGATTCTTACGTTCGACGTACTTGTCACTCGCAATTACAAGCGCACTTCCCCCATCGTTTATACCACTTGCATTACCAGCAGTAACGGTTCCATTTTGCTTAAATGCAGGTCTCAATTTTGCCAAAGATTCCATCGTTACATCAAGTCTCGGATGCTCGTCCGTATCAAATATCTTTACTCCCTTTTTGTCTGGAATTTCAACCGGGGTTATTTCATCGACAAATCTACCGGACTGTATGGCAGCTTTTGCTTTCATCTGGCTATTGTAGGCAAACTCATCCTGTTCTTCTCTCGATATACCAAATTCTTCTACCAATGCCTCTGCAGTCAATCCCATGTGAATTCTATTGAAAACATCGGTGAGACCATCCAGTAACATGTGATCTTGTAAATCAAGTGGACCAGACTTGACACCGTACCTTGCCTTGTAACTAAGCAAGTACGGGGCTTGAGACATGTTCTCTATGCCGCCTGCTAACACAACATCTGCCTCTCCAAGTTCAATGTCAGTTGCACCAACCATAACTGCCTTCATTCCACTACCGCAGAGCATATTTACGCTGTATCCGGGCTTTTCTACAGGAATGCCTGCATATATGCTGACTTGCCTTCCAGGTCCCATACCTTGTCCGGCTGTAAGTATACAACCCACGATAGTTTCATCAAAATCTTCAACTGGTATAGACGACTGTGCTATTGCTGCTTTAGCAGATATCGCACCCAGTTGTGATGCTGGAACATCTTTCAAAGAACCTAAGAACGTACCTATCGCTGTCCTCTTTGCACCCAAAATATACACCATACACCACACCTCCAAAGCTGAACGATATGTCCAAACGATGTTCAAAATAAAGATATCTACCGCAAGTAACTAACAATTTTAGAACAAATTCAAAATAAACAATGCAGATAATGAAACATCTGAATCACCTTTCATATTACAAGTATATTAGAACACTTTTGGAATATCTTTGTCAAAATACATAAGAGGTAGCATATCGATACACGAGGTAGCATTAGATAGATTTCTCACATTCTTGGTGCCATATAGTAAATTCGTGAGCAATGAAAAACGTACTGTTGGAAACGACACGATATCTTCGATAGTTAGTCTATAATTCAACACTATTTAACCACAAAGCACGATACAGTGATATAATAAATTGTAATTAATTTCTTCTCTTTTCCGATAATGTTTAGAGGATGTATCTATATTAGAGTATCTATTATTCTAAAACGATTTCTAAGTTGTGCTGACTGGTTGGCACAGGAAAATTAGAGAGGAGGCAGAAAGATGAGAAATTTACCGATATTTTGGAAGATCTTTGTTCTTGTGAGTGTCTTGATTGTTCTTACAGTGGGACTCGGTGCCTATTTTGTCATGAGCGCAAGAAACAGCACCATCGATTCAAATTTAAGCACTCTACAGTTGCAAGCAGAAGGTAACGCAGATAGTTTTTCCAATTTTATGCAAGGATATATATACCTCGCAGATTTTCTATCGAACGATGCAAATGTAATTGGCGTCTACACAAACGCAAATGATGAAAGCACTTGGTTGCTGAAATTGTTTGAAAGTATTACCAAGAGTTATAAGGATGTCCTAAGCGTTTATGTTGGGCTCAAGGATAAGCGAATGTACCTGAAGCCTGATCAAGAATTACCGGCTGATTATGATCCCACTTCGAGGTCTTGGTACAAAGATGCGATTGCAAATGCAGGTAAGATCATCATTACAGAGCCGTACACCGATGTAGGGACTGGAAAAACTGTGATAACTGTTGCAAAAGCGGTAAGAAGTGAGGAAGGTATCACTGGAGTTGTCGGCATCGACTTCGACATATCGGCACTGTCTGACAACTTGTTATCTGCTGG
>DPXZ01000093.1 GCA_003526765.1 Fervidobacterium sp. | reverse complement strand
TCTATGAAATTCGCTGAATGGTCCTGCCTTTTTAAACTATCGCACACTTGTGGGAAGAGACAATATTTCGCACATTGCCCTACACTTTGCCTTACATCACATTCAGATCCATACATGTTTGCCGTTGGGCCACCAACATCTGCAATCGTTCCTCGAAATTCCGGCATCTTAGTCAATCTCCGCACTTCTTCCAAGATCGACTCTTCGCTTCTCGAAACGATGTGCGTAGTTTGATGATTGGAAAGTGCACAGAACGCACAGTTACCAAAACATCCCCGCACTGCTGTTATAGAGAATCTGACCGTTTCAATGGCCTTAACACTGCCTTGTGCTTCGTAAAATGGATGTACTCTCCTTGTATACGGCAGCAAATACAATTCGTCAAGCTCATTTTGACTCAATGGAAAGGCTGGTGGATATTGAACAACGTACCTATTGTCTTGCTTTTGGATGATAACAATCTCCTTAAACGGATCAGTCATGAGAGAAACATCTTTGTACATCCGACCGTATGCATCCGTGTCTGTACACACCTCTTCGTAGGATGGAACGTGCAAAGACTTATTTGAACCATTCTCAAGCCCATTCAAACTGCTCTTCCAAACAACTGTTCCCCTTATACCATCTATAGATTGACCACTTTCCAAACGTTTGGCAATCTCCACAGTTGCCGTCTCGCCCATGCCGTAGACAAGTATATCTGCCTTTGAATCAAGTAATATGGACTTGCGTACCTTGTCACTCCACCAATCGTAGTGTGCAAACCTTCTCAAACTTGCTTCTATCCCGCCTATAACCACAACAACATCCTTGAAAGCCTGCCTAATCAAATTCACATATTGAATGACTGCCCTATCAGGTCTTCTATTGTTGATGCCACCGGGTGTATAATCATCTGATCTCCGCTTCTTTCTTGATGCTGTGTAATTTGCTACCATGGAATCGACGTTACCCGATGCAACTCCGAAAAACAACCTTGGCCTTCCAAGTCTCTTGACATCTTCAATGTTCATAGGCTGAGCGATGATACCTACTTTGTAACCTTTAGACTCGAGCAATCTCCCAAGCAATGCAACGCCAAAAGACGGGTGATCCACGTACGCATCACCCGTCACGAATATTATATCTAACTGCTTGATATTTGCGCCTTTCAACTCATCAAAAGTTGTCGGTAAAAAGTTCAAATACTCGTAAGTTTCATATGTTTTCGTATTTTCTTCTCTCCCATTCTGTGACGTTGGTTACATATTCCCACCATTCACGTTCCTTAAGCATCATGAACTTCTCCATTATTTGTTCTCCCAGTACACTTCTCACAAGTTCACTTTTCTCAGCTTCTGCGAGCGCCTCTTTCAAATTGGCAGGCAACTTCTTGATGCCCCTTTGTTGCTTTTCGCTCTCGCTCATGCGATATATATTCTCACCAACAGGAGTTGGTGGATCTATCTTTTTCTCTATTCCATCGAGTCCCGCTGCAAGCATAACGGCAAATGCAAGATAAGGGTTACAAGACGGATCAGGTGCCCGATACTCCAACCTTGTTGAGTTTGCCCTTGCCTTTGGTACCCTTATGAGTGCCGTTCTGTTTCCCTTACTCCAAGCGATATTCACGGGTGCTTCGTAACCTGGCACAAGCCTCTTGTAACTATTTACAGTCGGATTCGTTATTGCCGTGAACTCCCTTGCGTGAGTAATTAGACCACCGATAAACCATTTCATAACCTGAGATATGCCATCTGGTGCATCTGAATCATAGAACGCATTTCTACCATCGAACGTGAAAAGACTCATATGAACGTGCATACCACTTCCGT
Source organism: Fervidobacterium sp. (assembly GCA_003526765.1). Classification (GTDB taxonomy): domain Bacteria; phylum Thermotogota; class Thermotogae; order Thermotogales; family Fervidobacteriaceae; genus Fervidobacterium. Next base: position 3,903 of record DPXZ01000093.1, on the reverse strand, counting down.
TGATACCAAAAAATGGTTTGGGCATGAACGTAGCATAGAGATTATTCCTGATAGCCAACGTCTTTATAACCAGCTTTACAGTCTGCACATTATCCGCAGATGTAACTGGTTCTGCATATCGAAAGTCTACCTCGTGCTGAGGCGGTGCAACTTCATGATGAGTAGTCTCCACATCTATACCCATTTCTTCAAGGTGTACTGAAACTTCCGTCCTCATATGCTCTGCAATATCAACAGGTAACAAATCGAAATAACTACCATTATCCAAAAACTCAAAGGCAGGTCTTCCATCTCTTTTTGGCAATATGAAGAACTCAACTTCCGGACCTGCATACGGTATAAATCCTAAAGTCCTCGCCTTTTCTTGAACCGACTTCATAACAAACCTCGGATCTCCTGCAAATGGTGTATTGTAATCTTCGTACACATCGCAGATGATCCTTGCACTTCTATAACCTTCGAAAGTCCACGGAAGCATTGCCAAGGTACGTAGATCCGGCTTCAAGTACATATCAGATTCATGTTGCCTAGCGAAGCCTTCCACAGAAGAACCATCGAACATAACGCCATTTTCCAAAAGATTATCCGCCTCATCAGCCGGTATTTCGATGTTCTTCATCGTTCCGTTGATGTCAGTAAATTGGAGCCTTATGAACTTGACCTTGTTTTCCTTTAAGAAAGTAAAAAGCTGCTCTTTATCCATATGCACTTCCCCCCTTATGAAAAGTCAGCATATCTACAATTTCGTGAGTAAACACATTAAACAGAGCAATTTTTCAATATATCAATACTTTATTACCAGAATTTGCACTTGTCAAGTAAAAATCAGAAATGCTCAACTACTCTAATTTGCTAATAACTTCACAAGTATCGTTGACTTTTTGCACATCTGAAGTATAATTGTTATGCAATTGCGATTGAGTCTCAATAGCAAAGAAGTCGAAAACACTTTCTGGGAGATGATGGCACTTGAAATTATCTGAAGCACCTATTGGAGCACAAGTTGAAGTCTTGCATATTGAAGAGTCGGATATAACTCCACGGCTGAGAGGTATCGGTGTGCTTCCTGGTATCAAGATAGAAGTCTTGAAAAGTGCACCTATGGGCGATCCGAGGATGTATCGAGTGTTCAATAAAGTAATCTCGCTTCGAAACTCAGAAGCAGAGCTCATAGAAGTTCAAGTCTCAGAAGACTCCCCTCTCCCACTGACATTTGTTAGCCCGGGAAGTTACAAAGTCGAACACATCGAAAGTGGAAAAATTGCGAGGATGAATCTGTCTAGACTTGGGATAATTGAAGGAGCAATTGTACAACTTCTCGACGATAGAAGAGTGAAAACTGCAAATGGCGTTCACGATGTGGGATTTGGCAAGTTAAGAAAAATCTACGTGGTACCGTGCAAGCAAGAGCGTAGTCCTGAAATTAAGAATGCTGGATGATTCTTGGGTTGGATAAGTCGACGATAGTGACTCTACAAAAAGCTGAATTGGTAGGTGAATAGATTGGTCATCACAGTTGGACTCGTTGGAAATCCGAATGTTGGTAAGACAAGCCTCTTCAACAAATTGGTCGGTGCAAGACAGTATGTAGCAAATTGGCCCGGTGTCACTGTAACAAGGATCGAGGGAGCAACAAGTTATAAAGAACAGACGTTACATTTCATAGATCTACCCGGATTATATACCCTATCTGCCACTTCGTTAGATGAGAAAGTAACTCGAGATTTTCTTCTCTATTCCCCACCAAACGTAACCATCGTAGTAATCGATAGTATGAGCCCAGAGCAAGGTATGTATCTATTGTTGGAAACATTGGAATTGAATTTGAACGTCATAGCGGTTTTCAATGCAATTGATGAAGCTAAAAAGAATGGCATAAAATTTGACAAGAGTTCTCTGGAGTCATATCTTCGTGTACCTGTTGTACTTACATCGGCTCACACTGGAGAGGGCATAACGGAGTTGATGGATACGATCTTGGCAACGTTTAGAAAACCAAACAGGCCGAAACTGCTCGACTATGGTCCAGAAATAGAAAATAAAGTGGCAGAATTCGAACGATATTTCGAAGATACATACAACAAGAGATTCCTATCACTCAAGCTCGTAGAGGGCGACAAATTTGCCATGGAACTTCTTAAGAAAGATGTGGAACCTACATCGGTACTTCCAAGTAACATGTCGGATTTGGCCATCAAAATTGCGAAACGACGATACGACTACGTCACGAACGTACTAAATAGGGCGATGAGCAATAGTGAGAGTGCAATAACTTCGATGGAAGCGATAGACCACGTCTTTACTCATAAGTACATAGGCATTCCCATATTCTTTGCACTCATGTATCTTGCATTCAATTTCACATTCAAGGCATCAGAACCACTTGTAGGACTAATTGAGGTAGGATTTCAAAAGCTGACGGATTTGATTGGGAGTAACAGTATATTTACCTCACTCATTTCTCAGGGAATCATAAACGGTGTTGGGAGTGTCATTTCATTCATCCCAAGTATATTTGCACTCTTTTTTGCACTTGGCATCATGGAAGAAAGTGGATATCTCCCGCGCATTGCATTCTTGATGGACAGGGCAATGTACAGTCTGAAACTCACCGGTCGTTCTTTCATGACTTTGCTTCTTGGGTTCGGTTGTAATGTTAGCAGTGTGATGGCTGCACGTGGATTAACCGACGAACGTGAGAGGGTAACAACGATACTAGTATCTCCGTTCGTGAGTTGTAGTGCGAGGATACCTGTCTATCTCATGATCATAGGAATCGCATTCCCAAATCACAGGGCAGAGGCATTCTTTGTCATGTACCTTTTGAGCATTGCTTTGACTGCACTATCGGCGAGAATCATAAACAAGATTGTCATGAAGGGCGAATCGATTCCACTTGTGATGGAACTTCCAAGGTACAGATTTCCAAGTTTAAGTAATGTAGCGACATACATGTGGAACAGAGGAAAGCATTTCCTGCAAAAGGCAGGTACGATAATTCTTGTAGCGAGTGTCGTCGTTTGGGTGCTGATCTATTTTCCTGATCCAACGAACGTTGAAAACAGTTTTGCTGCCATGATCGGTAAAGGATTACAATTCATTTTCGCACCACTTGGATTTCAATGGCAAACAGTATCAGCATTAATATTTGGTAGTGTGGCTAAGGAAATCATCGTTTCTTCGTTTGCACAGTTCTACGGTGGAGTTGGCAATATCGTTCTTGATCCAGTCGCAGCTAGTGCATTGATGGTATTCATACTTGGTTACATACCCTGTTTTGCAACGCTTGCTGCAATTAAGAGTGAGACCAACAGTTTAAAATATCCAGTAATCTCGGTTGTCTACAGCTTGTCGATATCGTATATCCTTGCATTGTTAGTATCGATCGTTGGAAGGGTGATTGTATGAAATCTGTAACTATACAACTATGGGTTATGTTAGTTGCGTCGTTGACAATTGGTGCATGCTATATATTTGAAGGTGATTTGATCTTCGGCATCATAATCTTCGTCTTTTCAACGGTATTTCTCTTAGGGTTCAGAGAATTTGGAAAGCCATCTTATTCATACAGAATAGCGCACATATACGTTGGCAGTATACTCATAGCCATAACTTCTGGTTACATCCTTGCATCATTCCTCTTCTCACTCGTTAATTTGATAATAGGTGAGGAGGTAATGAATTTGAAGATTTCAGATATATTACTGATGTCTTTGGGTGTATACAGTTCATACAACATATATCGACTGAGAAAAAATGCGATAAGACCTGAAAAGAAAGACATTGGATGACGAATGGACGATACGAGTCTTGTTGCCAAATCGGCTTGAGCATAGTATAATAAATTTGAAAAGAGAAAAATAATACCTCCCCTTACATGCTGTAGGGAAGACCGGTGAGAAT
>DPXZ01000038.1 GCA_003526765.1 Fervidobacterium sp. | reverse complement strand
AAGCACAAACAGTTAAGATAATCGCTAAAGCACTGACAGGAATCGAAATAAGTGATATAACGGTATTAGATGACTTTACAAGTTCGATGTTAAAAGAAATTGGAAATATCATGTGTGGTTCCTACGTGACATCACTTGCTGCTTTTACGAATTTATTCATCAATCCAGAACCGCCTGAATTGACAACAGATATGATAAGTGCCATAATGTCCGAAATTTCCATCCCAATGGCAATGGCGGGCGAAGAGAACATAATGTTGATAGAAACAAAAATACAGATCGAAGGTGTCAATGAGGAATTAACTGGATATCTTCTTCTCGTTCCTTCAGTGGAGTCTCTAGATAAACTTCTAAGAGCTTTAGGGATGTGATATTCGATGAAGAAAAAAGTCATAATTGGTATTGGAGAATGGGCTGTAGAAAAGAATCCTGCCATATTGGTTACATTAGGTCTGGGTTCATGCGTAGGTGTCTGCATCAGAGATCCAGTTGCGAGAATAGGTGGAATGGTGCATGTAATGCTTCCTGACAGCGGTGGTAAAGTTACAAGCACACCTGGTAAATTTGCCGATAGTGGAATTGATTTAGTTATAGAAGAATTACTGAAAATGGGTGGCCAAAGGAGCAGATTAGAGGCAAAAATAGCCGGCGGTGCTTCAATGTTCCAGTCTGCTATGGATATAGGCAACAGAAATATAGAGGCTGTTCTGAAATCGCTTGAGAGAAATAGTATAAAGCTTTTAGCTAAAGATGTTGGGGGAAATAAAGCAAGAAGTATAGAATATGATATAGAAAGTGGAAAGTTGTTGATTAGAAAGGTTAAAACGGGTGACGCTGTGGAGGTAAGTGAGATTTGATCGTAGATAAAGATGAGATCGTTAAAGAGTACTTGCCTTTAGTCGCAAAGTTAGCGCGAGAGATTAAATCTAATCTTCCGAATAACATAGAAGTTGATGACCTAATTCAAGAAGGGGTCATCGCACTCATTCAATCGGTTGATCGATACGATCCCCGATATGGGACAACTTTTAAAACGTATGCCTATACTAGAATTAAAGGTTCAATGATCGATTATCTTAGAAGACTCGACTACTTGCCAAAAAATGTAAGACAAGATATCAAGAGACTGGATAAGGAACTATTCGATTTCTACGAGAAAAATCAGAGACTACCATCGTACGATGAACTAGCCGAGATGATGAACTTAAGTGTTGAGGAAGTTAAAGAATTATACAATGATCTAATATTGAAACAATACTTAAACCTTGATCAGTACATCTTCGATGTTGATAACGATGGGTTCGTAGAGGTTCAAATAGAAAGCGATGATAATGTTAAAGAAAAGGCTTGGAAGTCTATACTTTACGAAAGGCTAAAAGAGGCGATAAGTAAATTGAATGAAAAGGAACAGATGGTGCTTAGTTTGAGATTCGAATATGATCTTTCGCTTAAAGAGATCGCCAAAATATTAGATGTAACGGATTCAAGGGTATCTCAGATACTGAGTGTGATTTTTGTTAAGCTCCGAAAGTACATGGAGGAGTGATTATTATGGCAGAGCCACTTAGTCCTGTTCAAAATCAAACAATAGTCATGAAGGTGGGCCACGAAAGTTCTCATCTTTCAAGCCTTCAACAATACGCAACCATAGCTGCATCAATGAACAGTGCACAGAATGTTGTGAAGAGAGCGGAACGCGAGGCTTCTTCTACTACAAATGTCCAACCTTCTGATCAAAAGAAGACGAAAACGGCTACGGAAGGAGAAAGTCAAGGCTCTTATTATGCTTCATCACAATCAAGTAACAAGGAAAAATCACCAAATAGTAAAATAGAAGAAGAAAATGCACATATTTTGGATGTGAGAGTGTGATTGGATATCTTAGCGTATTGAATATTAAAAACAAACATATAGGTGGAATACTCGTTATTAATGATCTTGGAATTCCAGTAGAATTCAAGTATTCAGAACCAGTTACTCCAACCAAATTGCAAGAAATTATATACGGTAGCTCTCTTGAATATTATTTACATACGGAAATCATTGCAAAAGGTTTGATACAAAAGGTTGAAAATAGGCCTGAGTTCATATTGACTCAGGATTCTTCTCTTTTATTTGATAGAAACATAGTTTCAGTTACTTTGTTACCACAGAGCGTACCTGAGAAGAAAGAGGGTAATGAAGCGATTGTACCACTCAACAATAACAGTATTCGAATCACATTTCAAGAGAACACAAAGGTTGAAGATACGATTGTTTCAAAGATTATAGATTTTGCATCAAGAATAGATCTCTTCGAACCATTTGATAGAGTTGAAAAGGCACTTGAATACATATGCGATTCGCAAGAGAAATAATAGATACACTAAAAATCGAACTTGGTTTTCTTAAATTTAGATCAGTAGAATTAAACGTTGATAACAAGATATCTTCAAGCAAAGTAATTATGAACACTTTTTTTGACGGGTTTGGACAATTCAACTGCCCTATTCAAGGCTTCAACTTGGATAGTGAATTAAATGTAAATCTGTTGCCGTTGGATAATTTGTCCTTAGTCGTAGATGATTTGGCCAGCTGTTATATTGACCCTGCAAGAATTGTTGATGAAACTCCTGTAAGTTTCGAATATTCTGATTTGGTAAGAGAAAAGCACTTTGATGAAGAATTCAATGTTAATTTCTTGGAGCTTGAAACGATTACTGATGAAACGATAGAAGTGACAATTATAAAGGATGTTGAAATGCTAAGAGTAATTCCTTGCACTCTCACAATAAGTGTCGATAAGAGTTCCACGAAAATAATCACTTTCAAAGGGCTAAATATCAAAAGAGCTGTTATCAATGATCAGTCTGTCCCTTCCTTTGTTTTCTCTTCTGTTTTTCTCCCATCGAAGTATGTGCAAAAGGAAAAGTTGTATGAAGTGCTGAGAAGATTGAGAACTCAGTACGATATAAATATCATAAAATTCTTTGGTTATTACGAAAGAATACCGCTCGAAATGGTTAAAAGTATGAAAGTGCTATCTAATCACTCGTTGATGATCGAATTTAACATGAGCAAAAAGATGTCAAATAGGCATATTTTGAAAGATATTATTGTCTTCAGATATGATGACAAGTACATTTATCAAGTAGTTTAACATATTCTACCAATGGTCAGGTTATTTTCAATTTATTGCGTTATAATTCATCATAATTCATATATTCTTTATCTTGATTTTTTCTGCGGTAATACTATACTGTTATTATGAATGTTACAATCTAATCTTTCACATGTGCAATCATCTACATTTTTGACTTTCTGCAAATCTTTCTCTTACGGGAGGTGTGGTAAGTGACGTTGCTTTCGTTCAAAGGAGGGGTACACCCACCAGAAAAGAAGTTGACGAAGAATGCGGAGATTAAAACTGCTCCTCTTCCTCAAAAGGTTGTCGTTTTCATGCTCCAGCATGCGGGTGCGCCGGCAAAGCCGATCGTTCAAGTTGGTCAACAAGTGAAAACAGGACAAGTGATAGGGGAACCACAAGGTACAATTTCTGCTTATGTACATTCTCCAGTAACAGGAACGGTAACGAGTGTATCAAAAATTAATAGTCCTGTTCATGGTATGGCCGTGGAAGCAATCACCATAGAACGCACTAGCGATGACGATTGGGAACTTTTACCTGCTGTTGATTATGAAAGAGCTTCTCGAGAAGAACTTCTCGATATTGTGAAAAAGGCCGGTATAGTTGGTCTCGGGGGCGCTATGTTTCCAACGCATGTGAAGTTGGCTCCTCCAAAACCAGTTGATACCCTTATAATCAACGGTGCCGAGTGTGAGCCTTACCTTACGATTGATCATCGCGTGATGATCGAGAGAAACGACGAAGTACTGTTGGGTATCGAAATAACAAAGAGGATACTTGGCGTCAAGTCCGTATACATAGGTATCGAGTACAACAAGAAAGATGCGATAGACCTGCTTGAAAAGAAATGGGCAGGCAAAGTGCAAGTTGTACCACTGAGGACAAAATATCCACAAGGTGCGGAAAAACAACTCATAAAGGCTATTACGGGTAAAGAAGTACCAAGTGGTGGATTGCCTTCTGATATAGGCATCGTTGTTCAGAATGTAAGCACGATGCTTGCGATTAAACAGGCTATCATCGACAGAAAACCTTTGATCGAACGTGGTATGACTCTATCCGGCGAGTGTGTAAAAGAAAATGGAAATTGGTGGGTTAGGATAGGAACACCGATTTCTTGGGTGATAGAGAACTTGGGTAAAGGATTTGTGGAAGGTATCGAGGAAGTCAAGGTACTTATGGGTGGTCCAATGATGGGCATTCCAGTTTCATCACTCGATACGCCACTTTTGAAAGGTAACAACGGTATAACAGTTATACAAGAACAAGAGAGGATTTCAACGAACTGTATAAGATGCTCTTATTGTGTCTTTGCTTGCCCAATGAATTTGCAGCCTTATCTGCTTGATTTACTTTCTAGAAAGAAAAAGTACGATGAAGCTGTAGCCATTGGGTTGCTCGACTGTATCGAGTGTGGTTCGTGTTCGTATAGCTGTCCAGCTAACGTCGAACATGTAAAATCAATCAAACTTGCTAAGAAGGTTTACAAGGCACTGAGAGGTGGTAAGAAATGAAGTTACTAACAACTTCTGCGCCACACGTTAGAACTCAAGACTCAACACGTAAGATAATGATAGATGTGTTAATTGCTTTGATTCCTGCAGTTATAGCTGCAACGTACTTTTTCGGATTTTATGCACTTATACTTGCCATAGTTGGTGTAGTAAGTGCGG
>DPXZ01000028.1 GCA_003526765.1 Fervidobacterium sp. | reverse complement strand
GAATTGTTTTTCAAATCGATGTTCCTCCTTTTATCAGACGTTTGAAAACTTGCTTAATAACTCGATGTGCTATTTGCATCTTGCCGTACATTATTCGTTGACTATAGTTACGTACTTTCTATTGTTTTTGGTGGTAAATTTGACAACTCCATCTTTGAGTGCAAAGAGCGTATAGTCTCTGCCCATTCCAACATTTTGTCCTGGCCAGAATTTTGTTCCACGTTGCCTGATGATTATGTTGCCAGCTATAACTTGCTCACCATCTTGTTTCTTTATACCAAGGTATTTTGGCCTACTGTCTCTTCCGTTTCTACCTGCTCCACTTGCTTTTGCAAATAGCTGTATATCAATGTGCATCATCGTTCACCTCCAAATTTATATATTTTGGATACTGCTGTGCAATATCTTGCAATGTCTCAAACAACTCGCGTACAAATCTTTGCGAAACTTCGTTGCTTGGTATGTTCTCAACTCTTAGGTATCCTTCTTCTATCTTAACGCTTGCACCATCTTTTTCTAAAGCGCGAGCTGTATGCTGAGAAACAGTACTAACAGCTGCACAGACTATATCTTGTCCTTTTCTTGAATAACTGGCGTGTCCAGTAATTTCAAAGTCGATAAAGATACCCTTAGACATTCCAAACGTACAACTTATCATGTTCTAACGACTTATTGATGTTGTCATTTGATCTCTATACTTTCTATCTTTATGGTTGTATACCACTGTCTGTGACCATTAACGGTTTTGTGGCCTTTTCTAGGTATGAATTGGCCAACCAAAATCTTTCTTGCCCTTGCATGCTCTACAACTGTTCCAGTTATACTGACGTTTGTAAGATATGGTTTACCAACCAATACCTCACCATCATCTGCCTTAACCATGATCACTTTGTCGAGCGTAATCTTGTCACCTTGAGAAGCACCTTTTACTTTCTCAGTGTGGAAAACTTCACCAACTTCCACTTTGTACTGCTTTCCGCCGCTTTCTACGATAGCGTACACTAAAGTTCACCTCCTATATGATATACAGGCACTAAAACACGTAAGTTGGAGACGTGCGGGAATCCCCAACTGTTTAAAAGACGCGCTTTATGTGCCATATGCACAGTTTATTTTATCACGTGCCCTCCGACATTATGATAATTTTATGTTAATGTATTCTTACTTTTTGTAACATATTTCAACGTGTAAATAGCTCGTTCAAAGTTAAGATCTATAAATTTCGATGGCATTTTGAGGTAAAGTTTGATTTTTTCAAAATTATGTGTTAAAATATAGTATCATGAATAACACCGTAGCATACTTATGAGTACAAGGAGGATAGGTATTATGGAGATTTTAAAAGTGAGTTCAAAGTCTAATCCTAACAAAGTTGCAGGTGCCATCGTGGGTTCATTGAAAAAGAACGAGAAGGTGGAGATTCAGGCTATCGGTGCAGGTGCCGTTAACCAAGCTTCGAAATCTTTGGCAATCGCAAGAAGATTTTTAGAGCAAGAGCAGCTAGACCTCTACGCAGTTCCTGCATTCATAGAGATACAAATCGGCGATGAAACAAGAACTGGTATATCTTTCAAGGTATTTCTAAAGAAGTAATGGATTGCGGTCGATTGAAGTTTTGAACGTTGATAATGGAAGAGTTAAGAAATATTGCGCAAGCTTGTATTAACGATCAGAGAATTTACGATATAGTCGTCTCGATAGCGAATATGACTGAAGAAGAGGCAAGTGTTTTTAAGAGTAAAGTACTCGCATATTTCATAAACAAGAAGTCGCCAGATGACGTAGAAGCTTACAAATTCTACAAGTTGTTGTTAGAGAATCAAAATGCTAGGAAGGTTCTCGATTTGTATGTTGAGATCGCTGGAAACAAATAGTGACAAATTGGTGCCTGAATGGCACCTTTTTTAAACTCAAATGGGATAATAGATTGGAAAGTGGGTGACGTATTTGAAAGTTGGAGGTCAAGCAGTAATAGAAGGCGTATTGATGATGGGAAAGAAAGTCGTTGTCGCTGTCAGACAAGCAAATGGCGACATAGCAGTTAAAGAGTTAGGCGGGGTGTCTCAAAATAATAAATGGATGAAGATACCGTTCATAAGAGGTTTTTTTAGTCTCTTCTACTCTTTATCGTTTGGTTTGAAGGCCATTGATTTAAGTGCTGAATTATCTTCGGGTGAGGAAATGAAAAAGAGTGACTCTATAATCTCAATCCTCATAGCGATTGTGCTTGCTCTTGGTTTGTTCATAGTTGCTCCTGCATACATAACAAAGTGGATGGGAATTAGGAATAACGAGTTCCTTTTCTCACTGATAGATGGTTTCATAAGACTCGGTATCTTTCTACTCTACGTATGGATCATATCACTGTCAAAGGATATAAAAAGAGTTTTTCAATACCATGGCGCCGAACATAAGACAGTTCATAATTACGAAAGTGGAGAGGAACTAAGTGTAGAAAATGCCAGAAAGTTCTCAACGATCCACCCACGTTGTGGTACAAATTTCTTGATGATATTTCTCTTAGTTGCGATTTTGGTTCATAGTTTGTTCGGTTTATTTGGTACTTTAAATATGGTTCAGAGGATTTTGGTGCGTTTGATTGCTTTGCCAATCGTTGCAGGCATTTCGTACGAACTTCTTAGATTGTTTGATAAGTATCCAAGGTTGAGAGTGTTAGCTGCTCCTGGAATGTTGCTGCAAAGATTAACAACGGCACAGCCCGATGATTCTCAATTAGAAGTTGCCATCGTCTCCCTTAAGCATGCGCTCGGTATGGAAGATGAAGCAGAGTTGGTAAATAAAGATGACGGTACATATTCCGAGGTAGATAAGCCAGTCGAGTTTTTGGGATGAGATGAGTACAAATCCTAACGTTAAAGAATATGTTAGCATCAAGAAGGTTGACAAACCGAATTGTTCGCTTCCAATGTAGTGAAGATGATATCTGTCAGGTTTGAATGGGTTTTTCTTCATCAAAATCCTTCTAAGAAACGAAGATGTGATCTCGTATATTGGATAGCCAAAGAATACAACTAGTGCGCTGAATCTTGTAGGTATGTTTGCCGAATTACTAGATATGAATATGTAAGCCAACATAAATGCTCCAGAGTCTCCCATAAATGTTTTCTCGTTCATATTGAAGAATAATAGTACAAACAATGGGAGTACCAACCAGATATTTCCGGTGAATGCGGCATATATGATGGATAGACCTATCAAGAGTCCATTTATTCCGTCGATCAAATTGAAAGCATTTAATATGACCACAAACCAGACTGCAGTTGCGATGCTGTTAATTGTATTGTTGTCGGTAATAGCTATTACATTGTTTTGTACATACAATATACTAACGAGGATCTGCATTATGAGTTTCACATAGTAACGCAATTCGAATAGGTCGTCCAAAATTCCGATGATGAATACAAGATAAAAACAGATATCGCAAGTTAATTTGTTTTCTATTAGTCCCAAAACTGAGAAAATGATTGTACTGATAAACAACACAAGACCACCAAGCAACGGAACGGGGTGGTTGTGTTGTTTTCTTTCATCCGGATATTCCAAAAGTATGTTTGTCCTAATTGAAAAGGTCCTCAGTAGCTGTATCAATAGAATTGGTATGAGGATGAAGAACATTGTACCAAATAAAGTTATAGAATTAGGTATTAAAATCGTGACAGCCTCCCACTAACAATTCAAAAGTTGTCTAAAAAGCATGGAGCCATTCAAAAAGCTATTTCAGAAGCTATTATTGGTGATGTATTGTCATTTATCATTCTATCATTTGAAAAATAGCATCGAGAAGATTATTGAAATAGCCAAATTCCAAGCACTGAAGACACCGACTATCTTCTCTTCCGGCCAACCTAACAATTCAAAATGGTGATGTATCGGTGCCATTTTGAAGATTCTCTTTCCTCTCAGTTTCATTGAACCAACTTGTAATATAACACTGAGTGTTTCAAGCAAGAATATCGTTGTAAAGAAGAGCAATGGGAGTTCGTTTTCTGTCATCAATGCATACGTAGAGATGTATGCACCAAGTGCAAGCGAGCCCGTATCACCCATGAAAATTTTAGCTGGTCTACTGTTGTATGCAAGAAATGCCAAAAGTGGAACAACGATCACGAAAATCATCTTGTAATTTTCAAACTTACTGGTGAGGAACAAGAACGGAATCATGCTCGTCGTAAAGACAGAACCCGCAAGTCCATCGAGCCCATCAGTTAAATTCACCGCATTTGAATATCCAGCAACGAGGAACATCGTAAAGAGATAGAAGAGCCATTGAGGAACTTCTATACCAAATATGCTACTGGGCCTATACTTTAGTATTGTGTACGCTACCCAAATCGAAAAAGCGAATTGAAGAACTAACTTTTGCCATGCCCTAAGTCCCAACGACCTCTTTTTTCTTATGCTCACATAATCATCCAAGAATCCTATAAATCCATAGAATATCAAAGTAATCATCAACTCAGTCGGTATTCTCAGAATAAGTCCAGCAACAATTGTTATTATTATGAAGACTATTCCGCCAGCCGTTGGTGTTCCTGCTTTGTAGTTGTGAAGATCAGGACCTTCTTCCCTTATGTACTGTCCGACTTTCAATTTTCTCATATAGCTTATGTATTTTGGATAAATAGCCATCGCCACTACGAACTCTGCAAGAAGAACTATGAAGGTTAGTAATTTATCTGCTGTCATTCAACTTATACCTCCCGAAGATTGAGTATTCTGTCGACAACTTGATCCAATTGGACTGCGTGTGATGCCTTGAAGTAGACTGTGCCTGAAAAATCATCAATAAGTATTCTTGTTTGGACGAAGTTTGTTATTTCATCGATAGATGTGCTTCTAAAGAGCACATTAGGCGGGTTTATGTGTACAGATTCCTCTTCTTTGTCCAGAACTATCACACCATCAAAATCTTCAAGCAATTTTGATAATTGCTCATGATAGTATCGTGAATGTTCCCCCAATTCCTTCATCGCACCAACTACTGCGTAATATGGCCTTGGAAAATAATCCCGAATCTCCTCGATACCGATTTTGAACGATTCGTAACTTGCATTGTACGAGTCATCTATCACATATCCATTTCGATAATTGTGTACGTTAAATCTTCCTTTGAGCGTTTTGAACTCCAAAAGGTTACTTGGATTGAAAATAATATCTAACATATCGCAGATGGCAAAGGATACGAGTGTGGAAATCGACATTGCTTTTGTCCAGTAACCAGGTAAGTGATAAAAATAATCGTTGCCACCAGTATAGAAATTAAGTAAAGTTGATTTGCCATCGAATTTCTTGCCCTTTAGAACGTAATCCCCACCGGAAGTGCCGAAGTACCTGCATTTATCGCAATTTGCCGTTCTCATTCGTTCATCATCGTAATTTACCAAGGCCTCTTTTGCACCTTCAACAATTTGCCATTTACCCTTGAATATATTCTCCAAACTACCCGCAATTCCAACATGTGCACTTCCTGCATTCAAGAGTATGCCGATATCTGGTGGAAAGAACTTGCAAAGATACTCGATGTCCCCCACTACACGTTGCCCCATTTCCAATACTAAGAGTGCCTCACCTTTGTAAGAATTTATTATGGAAAGGGGAAGACCAATCTCAGAATTGAGATTTCCTTCATTCTTGAAAGTTGG
>DPXZ01000117.1 GCA_003526765.1 Fervidobacterium sp. | reverse complement strand
TATATGATGGCAGCGTCTATATTCATGACTATACCGATGATCATCATATTCCTTTCGTTCCAGAAACAATTCATAGAGACGGGTAGAGCTGTTGCTGTGAAAGGTTAATGGTGAAAGATTAATTAGGAAGTTAAAGAGGAGGAAAGTTAGATGAGTCTTGTTAAAGCTTGCATCTTTGATTTAGATGGTGTTATAGTAGATACGGCAAAGTACCATTATCTTGCCTGGAAACGCCTTGCAAATGAACTGGGATTTGAGTTTACTGAAAAGGACAACGAAAGACTTAAAGGCGTTAGCAGAATGGATTCTTTGAACATCTTGCTCTCGGTTGGTGGGATCATAGTTGATGATGAAAGAGAACGAGAAGCGTTAGCAACGAGGAAGAACAATTGGTACGTCGAATACATCAGTCAGATGACTGAAGAGGAAATATTGCCTGGTGTAGTTGAGTTTCTTGATTTAGTCAGAAAGAATGGAATAAAGACTGCGATAGGCTCTGCGAGTAAGAATACGATGCTCATATTGGAGAGAATCAAGTTGGTAGATTATTTCGATGCCATAGTCGATGGTCACAAAATTACGAAAGCGAAACCAGACCCCGAAGTCTTTCTAAAGGCAGCTGAAGAACTCAATGTTGAACCACCATTATGCTGCGTTTTTGAAGATGCCATAGCGGGCGTGCAAGCAGCTAAACGTGCTGGAATGAAAGTTGTAGGCGTAGGCAACCCGCAAACACTGAGAGAAGCTGACAAAGTTATACAATCATTTGTTGGATGTGGTTTAGATTTGATAGATTTTTGAATACACTTTTGAACACACTTAAGCATACCAATAGATTAAGCAATAGATGTTGAGTTTTTGGAGGTGGTTTGCATGTGGACGATAGAACGGAATCTATACGATCAGAATGAAAATGCTGTCTATGAAACATTATTCACGTTAGCAAATGGCTATGTGAGTTTCAGAGGAGTTGAGGAATTTTCGAATCGCAAGATTCCCGGAACTTACTTGGCAGGTGTATTCGACAAGAGTGATGCCCAGGTCACAGAACTTGTGAATTTGCCTGACCCACTTAGTATCAGAATTTACATTGATAATGAACCATTACTTCTTGAATTGGTTGAAGTACTCGATTACGATAGGAAGCTCAACATGAAAGATGGTATAGTCGAATCAACTTATATACTTAAAACAAACAGTGGAAAGAGAATCAGTATATCTTCGAAGAGACTTGTAAGCAGGAAGAACAGAAATAGGTTTGCTGTAAAATATACGATTAGACCTTTGAATTTCTCCGGCAAAATTATCGTCGAGAACTGTATAGACAACAGCACTTTCAATGGTTCTCTTGAGCCACTCAACAAGATACAGCATTATCAAGTACTTGCGTCAAATGAGGAAATGCCTGGTATCTCCTCACTCGTTTGCACTTTTGATAAAGGGCACGTGATTGCATTTAGAACAGCTCTAAAAGGCAAGGACAGAAATGGAGAAAACACTCTGAGATTCAGAAAATTCAGGACGATAGGGCAAAATCCATGTGAGTTGTTTACTGTCTTCGTAGATGAGAACGAAGAATACACCGTGGAAAAATTAGGTACGGTCTTTTCATCGAGGGAATCTTGTGACCCATTGAAAGAAGCATCTTTGGAACTTGCCGAGTTTTACATTGATGGTTTTGATAGCGAATTGAGCGCGCACACAGCGATAATAAATGAATTTTGGAATCAGGCGGATGTAAAAATCGAAGGTGATGATACAGCTCAATTGGGTATTAGATTCAACCTCTATCATCTTTATCAATGTGTAGATGATGATCCAACTGTCAGCATCGGAGCGAGGGGATTGCACGGCGAAGGATACAAGGGGCATGTATTTTGGGATACTGAAATATTTATGTTCCCATTTTTCTTGTACACACTTCCAGAATATGCCAAGAATCTTCTCCTTTACAGATATAACACGCTCAAGGGTGCACGAAAAAATGCTGAATTAAACGGCTACAAAGGTGCACAGTTTCCTTGGGAATCAGCTGATGATGGACTCGAAGTGACACCAAAATGGGGGCAAGATTACGTGGGTAATCCCGTGAGGATATGGACTGGCGACGAGGAATTCCACATAAACTCTGACATAGCTGTGGCACTGATTCACTATTTCATGGTTACTGGCGACGAACAATTCATGAAAGACTACGGAGTCGAGATACTCCTGGAAACCGGTAGATTCTGGGCTTCAAGAGTTGAATACAACGAGAAGCTCGATAGATACGAAATCAATAGAGTCATTGGTCCGGATGAGTTTCATGAACACGTTGACAACAACGTTTATACAAACTACCTTGCAAAGTGGAATTTGTTGAAATCAAGAGAATTCTATCACTGGCTCAAAGAGAATGATTTGACCAAATTTGAAGTCTTGAAGAACCAACTTGGATTCAGTGAAGAAGAAGTTGAGAGATGGAAAAATATAGCTGAGAAAATATACATTCCAAGGAACGAAAGTGAAAAGCTCATCGAGCAATTTGAAGGATACTTCAATCTGAAAGAATACGAAATTACAGAATGGGACGAAAACGGTTTACCTAAATGGCCAAAAGGACTTGACCTGACCAAGCTTGGCGAGACTAAATTAGTTAAGCAACCTGACGTCGTCATGCTGATGCTCGTTTTACCAGAAGAATTTAGTCAAGAAGAGATGAAGGCAAATTACGAATATTATGAAAGGAGAACTATGCACAAATCATCGTTGAGTCCTTCGATGTATTCCATAATGGGGCTAAAAGTCGGTGACACGCATAATGCGTACAAGTATTTCATGAAAACCCTTCTTGTAGATTTGGAAGACAATCAAGGTAATACAAACAATGGTTTTCACGCAGCATCTGCAGGCGGTGCTTGGCAGTGTGTTGTCAATGGTTTTGGTGGGATGACACTCGAAAGTGATGGATTTCTCAATTTCTCACCATGGCTACCAGAAAATTGGAAGACTCTAACTTTCAACATAGTTTATCGAGGAAGTAAAATTAAAGTGGCAATCACGAAGAACGATATAACCTTTACAGCAGACAATAACACAAAGATAAAGGTAAAGGACAAATTGATCGAAATTCCCTCTGGTACGATTACTGTAGAATTATAATCGAAACGATCATTATCAAGGCCTCCCGGATTGTTCATAGATGTTCACGTTCGATATTCATACCGCTTTACACATGTCTCTATCTCCCTTGAAACAAGCATTAAAAAAGCCCCCTGAAAAGGGGCTTTTTATTACATTCAAATCTTACACTCAAAAAATCTTACAGTCTTTTCAATCCATTCTGATATCTGATCTCTCCAGCACTCTTCAACGGTATTGTCTTGAAAGACATGTTGTGCTGAGCAATTATTCTTCTTATAGTCCTTGTTTTTGACCTCATAACTATCGATTCCGTGATTGCAGTATTCTTTACAAATCGTACCCCAGAAAGCATATCTCCATCCGTTACACCTGTAGCAGCAAATATAACATTATCAGATTTTATCAAGTCGTTTGTCTTATACACTCTTTCAACATCGTACCCCTTTTCGGCAATCCTCAAGCGTTCATCTTCGTCCATTGGCCAAAGCTTAATTTGTATCTCTCCACCAAGTGATTTTAAAGCAGCAGCTGCCAACAATGCTTCGGGAGAACCGCCGACACCTATGTAAAGATTAACGTCACTGCCGGGAAGTGCCGTGGCAATGGCTGCAGCTATATCACCATCGCTTATCAACTTAATCCTTGCACCGACTTTTCTTATTTCGTCTATAATCTCTCTGTGCCTGTCTCTATTTAGAACGACACAAGTCAATTCTGAAATATCCATTCCGAGTATAGCAGCCGCAACTCGCAAATTTTCTCTTATCGTTGCGTTTATGTCCAATTTTCCAGCTAATTCAGGACCGACTGCTAGTTTGTACGAATAATAGGTTGGTAGATACTCTATTCCACCTCGTTCTGTTGCAGCAATGACACTGATTGCATTTGGAAGTCCAAATGCAACGAGCCTTGTACCGTCTATTGGATCTACTGCAATGTCCAATTCTATATCACCGTCATCCCAGCGCCCAACTTGCTCACCTATGTAAAGCATCGGTGCTTGATCCTTCTCTCCCTCGCCGAGTACGACCGTACCTTTCATCTCAATGTAGTCAAGCATGCCGCGCATCGAATCAGACGCTGCCTTGTCAACTAATTCTTTATCCCCTCTACCCAAATACCTACTTGCCATGAGTGCCGCAGCTTCAGTCACCCTAACAAGTTCTAGTGTTATTTCCTTCTCCATGCTTCCACCCCTTTCTGCTTTGCGAAATACACGAAAAAAGCTTTCTACTTACACCACCATAGTATAAAAAGACTTTCCTACAACTGAAATTCTATCACTTTACATCTATAAGTTTAATCTAAGCATACTCTAACCATTCAATACAAAAACGAGCATACAAAAACTATATGTAATTTTTTACATTGTTGTATGCATATTTAACCTTTTTGTCTAATTTTTGCACAATTCAGTAAAACCTTTAAAATACTTATTCTATTAGCACAGCAAATAGCATAGCAAATAGCTCTCAGGCAGGATTTCTAAAATCTTTTAGAACATCTATGTTCAAATCGATTAAAGTCACTTGATTTCTGTACACTGTCTTTGAAAAATAATACCCATCGGAAGACTTTGTAATGGGAATAGGTGCGGTAATCGTCGTTTCTTGAAATGTCTCACCTGGTAGGATACAATAGAAGGGGAACATTTGAGAGATCATCCAAGCCGTCTTTTTATCACCGATTATAATAATCGGAACACCGCACTTTTCAAAAGCCCTGAGCCTTGTCACGTCGAAATTTGGGATGTATTCAACGAGCGTTCCATGTTGCAATCTCTCTTTACCTAAGAATACATATGATTTGTGCCTGAGTATCTTTGAATATTTCTTTATATCATCCTTTTCAATGTTCTTTGCAACAACAACATCTGCGCTCCTCAATTCCAAATCAAACTCGTTAAACAACCTTTCAATGTCTTGACCATCTGAATGAATTAAGGCAACTGTTATAACCTTCTTATCTCTTTTTTGCCGGGTCGCATTATCAACTCTCAGGTACCTTGAGAACCTCTGTAGACTATATCCCAAAATGGTTCCAATCGTTATTAACCATCCAGCTATAGCAACAATTAACCGTTTCAATCCACATCACCACATATTCGTTTACCTTTCATTTCTAATTACTCAATGCAACTATGATTCTACCCAGTGCATATTTTCTCGCTGATATTAAAGAGAGTGGTCGTCTATCGACTTTGTTTTGGTGAATTCCATCCGGCATTTCAGCAGCATCCCAAACCCAGATGTTCCCATATTTATCAAACGTGTCAAAGATCATGACATGATCGTAAACTGTATCTTCGTTTGTATCAAAGAAGATCAAATCACCTTTTTTTAGGTCTTTCAAATTCGACAACGGTTTCGTGTTGTATCTGTAAAGGTTATCAGCTGTCACATCCAAGACAAGATAAGTCTTGTACATGAATTTTTGAACCCCCACTTGGTTGAGCAGATAAATGACAAGTCCGCTACAATCTATACCAGAAAAACTCGTTCCACCCCATACATATGGGGTATTCTTCAAGGTATTCAATATGGAAAACATCTTATCTATCTCTTGACTTGTCAAATCTCGTGTTGTAAAACCAAACGAGTACGCAAAACACAACATCAAGAGAAATATGATAAGAATCTTCAATGCAGGTTTGTTAGTTACGCTCACAAATTCACATCCTCTCACAGGTAATTTTCTATTCATTTTCTATTCTATTATTTATTATATCATCTATAATAAATATAGTGCAAGCATAGAGATGTGGTATAATTTTGTGGTATAATCATAGTGAAATCAACTAAAGCATCAAATGGCCGAGCTTGTTAATCCTCACTCGGACTTTTTCTTTATTTATTTTACAGTTTTTCACAGTTCCGGAATTCTATCAATAATCGCATACCAAAGGAGGTCTTTCGAATGGAGTGGGTGTACATAAAGGATCTGAAAGATTACATAGGAAAAGATGTTGAACTAAGAGGTTGGGTAAGAAGGAAGAGATCCAGCGGAAAGATTTCTTTTATAGAGATGAGAGATGGAAGTGGCTTTGTACAAGTTGTTGTTGAGAAATCGACCGTTGGTGACGAGAATTTTGCGCAAGCAGATAAGCTTCGTTTGGAAGCTTCCTTCATCGCACGAGGAAAGGTGAGGACGGATGAACGAGCTCCAAGTGGTGTAGAATTACTCGCAAGTGAGGTAATACCTGTTCAAATACCGTCCGAAGATTTTCCAATTCAAAAGCCTGATCACAGCATAGACTTTTTGATGGATAACAGGCACCTTTGGCTTAGGGCAAAGAGACAATTCCACATATTGAAGATAAGAGACGCAGTTATAAAGGCAATCAGAAAGTTCTACTGGGAAAGAGATTTTGTGCAAGTTGATACACCGATATTCACAGGTGCGATTGGTGAGAGTGCAGGAAATTTGTTCGAGATAGATTACTTTGACTATGGTAAGGTCTACCTTGCACAGACTGGACAACTTTACCTTGAAGCTGCTTGCATGGCACTCGGAAAGGTATTCAACCTTGGTCCAACATTTAGGGCAGAAAAATCCAAGACGAGAAGACATCTTATAGAATTCTGGATGAACGAGGCGGAAGTGGCCTACTATGAACATGAAGATAATGTAAGGCTACAAGAAGATTTGGTATACTACATAGTCCAATATGTACTGAACAATGCTTACGATGATCTTGTAGAAATTGGTAGAGATGTTTCAAAACTTGAGAAAGTTCAAAAACCATTTCCAAGAATGACGTATACAGAGGCAATTGAATTCTTGCAAAAACGTGGCTCTGACATCAAGTGGGGTGACGATTTGGGCGCGGATGAGGAAACGATACTCTCCAAACAATTCGACAGTCCCGTTTTTATAACTCATTATCCAAGGCACGCAAAGGCATTCTACATGCAACCTGATCCAAGTAACCCTGAAGTTGTACTCTGCGATGACTTGTTGGCATCGGAAGGATACGGCGAAATTATAGGTGCATCTCAACGTATACATGATTACGATTTGATGGTTGAAAGATTAAAGGAGAACAATTTACCGATTGATAAGTACGATTGGTACCTCGATTTGAGGAAGTTCGGTAGTGTGCCCCATAGCGGTTATGGGCTTGGAGTTGAAAGAACTATAGCTTGGGTTGCGGGTCTTGAACACATTAGAGAGGCAATACCATTTGCAAGGACGTTGTACAGAGTGCATCCGTAGTAATTGCATTCAAAGCAGATTGAGAGCGAATTTGGGGTCGGATAAGGGGGGCGCTTTTTCTTGATCTGGTACGTTCTTGTGATGTTTTTTGTTGGATTTTTTGCTGGTAGATTCATCAAAAGTGAGTGGATAAAGAAATACAAAGTGGTAATGGTACTCACCATGCTACTTCTGTTCTCCTTGGGGTTAGAAATTGGCGCAAACGATGAATTGTTCAAAAAGATAGACAGCATCTTCCTTTATGGATTTCTAATTGCACTCTTTGGAAGCATTGGGAGTTTTGTTGTCGGATATTTCTTAGAAAAGATTGTGAAAGTTGGTATCAAAAAATGAGTGCAGTATTGTTGATATCTTCTGTACTTATAGGGTTACTCGTTGGTAGAATTACGCACTTCCAACTTCCGGGGAATTTCGTTGAAATCGTCTTATATGTGCTGATCTTTGTCGTTGGAATCGACTTAAGCAAAGAAAAAATAGAAAAAAGATTCGTAAAAGATATTGCCTTGATAATCTTATCTACTGTTGGTGGTACACTATTATTTGCGTACATACTATCGTTTTTCATACCACTCAATACACTCGAAACACTCATGGCAGCATCTGGATTTGGTTGGTACAGCCTTTCTGCTGTGATAATAAGCAGTTCTTACAGTGCCTATGTCGGTAGCATATCATTCTTTGCCAACGTACTCAGAGAACTATTCGCAATCATCATCACACCATTCGCTATGAAGAAATCAAAATACGGAACGATATCCGTTGCAGGCGCCACTTCTATGGACACGTTACTCGGTGTCATAACAATGTACAGTGACCGTGAGACGGCTTTAATTTCTTTTGGCCACGGCTTTATTATCTCCATATTCGTTCCCATAATAGTAAATGCGTTTTTGGGATTTCTCAAATAGTCCCTTTAACCTTTCAGCGAGTTGACAAGATACATTTACGTGCTTGAAAGAGTGTAAACACTGTATTCAAGCCAAATAAACACTAAGAAACACGCCCGGAGAGTAGGAAAGTGAGAGGAAAGCGTAACTGTAAATAAGGATAACGTGTAACAAGGTAAGGCTTTACAGTTAACAGAGGAGGTAGTAGAATAAATCTCGCGGTTGAGATGAGACCGAGCAAGAAATAAGAAGAAATAAAAAGGTAGTTGACAAAAGAAGATAAATGTGGTAAATTAATAA
>DPXZ01000108.1 GCA_003526765.1 Fervidobacterium sp. | reverse complement strand
CCAACTTTTGTAAATAGTAATACTAAGGCTGAGATAATCGTAATTATGATGCCAGGTATCGAACCAAACGAATCTTGTAAGAAACCGAGTGAGGCAGATGCAATCATTGCAACTATGACTGGACGTAGCTTTTGGATCGTCGATTTAACGATTTCATTTTCTGAGTGCCTTCTGTAGAGCCAGTACATGATTATTGAGAGTGTTATAGGTATTAGTACAACTGAAAACGTTGCAAGAAGTGAGCCAAATACCCCTGCGACTTTGTAACCAACGTAGGTTGCTGCATTGATTCCGATTGGACCTGGTGTCGATTGTGAGATTGCGACTATATCGTTGAATTCGTCGAGTGTTATCCACTTGTTGACATCCACCACGTAGTGACTGATTGATTTCAGTATGCTGTATCCACCGCCAAAACTAACTGCACCTATCTGTAAGAATGTGAGAAACAACTCTATGTATGTGCTCATTTCCCATTCTTCCTTTCACCTTTTAATACTGTGCTTCTGATTACGCCATACACCAATCCCAACAGAATGATAACAACGGGGTTGAATTTGAGAAAGCTGACTATGATAAATGCTACCGCAAATATTATTATATCCTCGAGTGTTCTTACATCCGTCTTCCACATCTTCAATACTGTAATTAGTAGGACTGAGAATAGCGGCGCTTTCATACCGTTTAGAAATGGCTTGAATACCGTGTAGTACTCACCGATGACCATGGCAATTGCAAGTATTATTATCGTTGGGAAGAATATAGAGCCTAATACTGCGCAGATTGTGCCAGGTAGTTTTTTCAGTTTATAGCCTACGAGCGTCGATGTGTTCACTGCAATAGGGCCTGGGAGCGACTGTGCAATGACAAGTAGAGCAGTGAACTCTTCGTCTGTTAGGAAATCATGCTTTTTGGTGAACTCCTCTCGGATGATTGGTATCATAGCATATCCACCACCAAGAGTGACACCTCCTATCTTGGCAGTTATGCTGAATATCTCCCAAAGGGATGGGCCTTTGTGAGCTGTGCCCTTTTCATGCGCGTTTTTCTCTGATTTTTCAAGTTTTTCATCTCTTGCCACACACTTTCACTCCTTCGTGTGATAAAATATTTATAAGTTCGCTTTGCAAACATACATATAAATTATACATCAGAAAAGTGGAGTTGAGAATAATGGGGCCAGTGTGGATGGGTATTAGGATTTTACTATTGGGATATGAAAGGATTGCTGGAAATAAGATTTCTAAAGATTCCTCGACTTTTGTTTCTACATGGGGATTCTTTTTCTTCTCTTTCCTTGTCTTTGCTCCGTTCTTTCATACGATGACTGTTGAGCTCTTGGTTAAGTCGCTGATAAGTGGTATTATCTATTCTTTTTCTTTCTCTCTGTATATGTATGCACTCGGGCACGAGGACGCTTCGGTGATTGCACCGCTTTACAATTTGAATGCGGTTTTCTTGGTTTTGATGTCCGTTATATTTCTTGGTGAACCATTTAGCTGGAGACGTATTTTAGGTGCTGTGTTGATGGTGTACGCAGTTAGCTTTTTGAAGAAGGGAGATAATATAGCGATATCGTATGGAAATTTGTTGAGGAGTAAAGGCGCTATAGCGATGATTGTTTCGTCTGTACTGATGGCAATTGGAAGGATAGTGGATCGAAAGATGACGATCGACGGTTCTCCCATGGGGTATTCCGTCTCTGTATATTTGGTGATAAGTGTGTTCATCTTTGTTTATGGTCTTATAATCGGCAATAAACCAAGAGATTATGCTGCACTGGTAAAAAGCAAGTTCGTCTACTTGATCTTGGGCGGCATATGTAATGCATATTCGTACGTGGCATTACTCGAGGCATTTAACTATTACGGAGTGAGTGTTGCGGAACCCCTTTCTATGTTGTCTGTCTTTGTAACAATGTTTTTTGCAAAGGTATTTCTTAAAGAGCACATCGGCCTTAGGGTAGTTTCAGCAATTTTGCTCTGTGTGGGGGCAATTTTAATTTATTGAGTACTTAGAGCATGTATTTGTCAACGTACACGTCGACAAGTAGTGGTACTCTCAGTTTAACTGCACTTTCCATCTCCTCTTTGACAAGTACTTTGATTGTCTCGAGTTCTTCGTCTGGTACTTCGAAGATTAGTTCATCATGAACTTGTAGGATCATGAGCGTTTTAAGATGCTGCTCTCTGAGTTTTTCATATATTTTTACCATTGCGATTTTCATTATATCCGCTGCAGTGCCTTGAATCGGTGTGTTTATGGCAATGCGCTCGCCTTCCGCACGAACGTTTGGATCTCTTGCATTTATCTGTGGAATGTCTCTTCGTCTACCGAACATTGTCTTTACGTACCCATATTTTCTTGCGAGTTCTTTTATGCCAGCCATGTAGGTCTGTACGCCTCTGTAGTTCTCAAAGTAACTGTCGATGATTTTTCGAGTTTCTTTGACATCCATACCTATGCGCTTTGCAAGTCCATACGGTGACACACCGTATACGATGGCAAAGTTGACCATTTTTCCAATCCTTCTCATGCTTTCCGTTACAAATTCTTCACCAATGTTGAATATTCTCTTTGCGGTCTCCATGTGTATGTCTCTGTCATCCATGAAGGCTTTTATCAGTGTTTCGTCTTCGGACATGTGTGCTAAGACGCGTAGTTCAATCTGTGAATAATCTGCGCCGAGTATCGACCAGCCTTCTTTCTGAGGTTTGACTGCCATACGTATTTCTTTTCCCTCGTCTGTCCTACCCGGAAGATTTTGCAAATTCGGATCTGAGCTACTCAACCTGCCAGTTGCCGTACCTGTTTGATTGAATGAAGCATGTACTCTACCTGTTACTTTGTTTACCATCGTTGGTATTGCGTCAACGTATGTGCTCTTCAATTTCTGTATCTTTCTGTATTCAAGCAACAATTTGGCTATGTCGTAGTTATCTGCCAAAGATTCCAAAACTTCGACATCGGTGGAGTATGCACCGGTGTTTGTCGACTTTACAGTTGGAATTTTGAGCTTTTCAAAGAGTATGTATCCTACCTGTTTAGGTGAGTTTATGTTGAACGTCTCACCGGCGATTTCAAAGATCTTCTGCGATAGTGTTGCAAGTTTTCGTTCCATGTCTTGCGATAAATGTGAGAGGTAATCGATGTCAAAATAGACGCCGTTCATCTCCATGTACGAAAGAACGGATACCATTGGTAGCTCTATTTTTTCGTATAGTTCGTTCATCTCATTTGAATAGATGGTTGGGTAGAGTTTGTTGTGAAGGCGCAGTGTCATATCTGCATCCTCGCACGAGTATTTTGCAGCAGCATCTATTGGGACATATGAAAAATCACTTGAGAAGAGTGGCAGTGATGTCTGAACAACTTCTTCAAATGAAGTCATTTTGTGGCCAAGTATCTTCAAGGAAAGTTCATCTAAGTTGAAACGTTTTTCGTTTG
>DPXZ01000146.1 GCA_003526765.1 Fervidobacterium sp. | reverse complement strand
GCCATCACCATGGCAGACATGAGAATTGTCTCAAATCTACTCAATCCTGCCTGCATTGCCAAGAGACCTATGGAAATACCTACCACAACCACTCCAAGACATGCAGGAATGGAGGCCTTCATCCCAGATAGAAAATGCCTGTTCATTGACGTCCCTCCGAAGGTTATTCACACTTATCAACTGTTATCAACTGTCGACTTTAACAGAATGATTTGCAATATTATATAACTTGAATATTCTTCAATCAATAGCTGGTATGATAACATATCATCGATTCAATCATATACAAAGGTTTGTTCATTCAATTTTGTGGTACAATATCACTAAGTTACCGAGTTTTTTGATGAAGATTGAGAATGAGGTGGGATAATCGATTCTAGCTGTGGGAGGTGTGGGATACATATGAAGGCGTTGTACGCACAATCTG
Source organism: Fervidobacterium sp. (assembly GCA_003526765.1). Taxonomy (GTDB): domain Bacteria; phylum Thermotogota; class Thermotogae; order Thermotogales; family Fervidobacteriaceae; genus Fervidobacterium. The sequence continues at coordinate 2,184 of DPXZ01000146.1, read as the reverse complement.
GTGGTGTCACAAGCGTTATTAATGCAAGTGCATATGGAGTTATCGATGAGGCCAGAAAGAATGGTCTTGAGATGATGGTTGGTATCAACGGTGTCACGGGGATTTTGAAAGAGAAGTTCTTGGATACAACGGATTTAGATATTGAGTTTCTGAAATATACACCTGCAGGTGCATTTGGCTCATGTAGAAAAAAGATGAAGAATGATGCCGATATAGAGAAATTATTCAATATTTTCCAAAAGAACGAAATCAGTTATTTCTTCTACAATGGTGGTAACGACTCGATGGATACTGCTTGGAGAGTTCAAGCAGAGGCTCAACGTAGGGGATATGAACTGAAGGTTGTTGGGGTACCAAAGACGATAGATAATGACTTGCCACATACGGACCATTGCCCCGGTTATGGAAGTGCCGCAAAGTACATCGCCACATCTATGATGGAGGCGTCACTGGATTTGAGAAGTATGTGGGTTGATTCCACCCAAGTCTTCGTCATGGAGATAATGGGTAGAAACGCTGGATGGCTTGCAGCTTCAGCGGGACTGGGCTGGATCAATGGAATCGGCGCTGATGTAATCTTACTGCCTGAAGTTCCGTTCAACAAAGATAAGTTCTTAGCCGCAGTAGGTGATGCAATTGCAAAGAAGGGACATTGTTCAATAGCAGTTGCAGAGGGCATTAAGTATCCAGATGGATTCTTTGTTGCGGACATGGGCTTTACAGATAGTTTCGGTAATAGACAACTCGGTGGTGTTGGATTCACGATTGCGGGAATGGTGAGATCCGAACTCGGTCTCAAGACGCACGTCTCTATACCAGATTATCTCCAGAGAAGTGGAAGACACATGGCCAGTGCTGTTGATGTTGAAGAGGCAGAGATGTGCGGTCGTATGGCAGTTAGGTATGCACTGGAAGATAATTGTGGTGTTATGGTCACGATGGAAAGGGTTTCCGACAATCCGTACCAAATAAAGTATTCTTCGATACCGTTGAATCTTGTGGCAGATGCAACAAAGATGTTGCCAAGGGATTTTTACAATGAATACACAATCACAGAGAAATTCTTCGACTATGCGTTACCACTTATACAAGGGGAACCGGAGTTGCCGTACAAGAATGGCCTGCCATCGTATAAATTACTTGATCTATAGTTAGCTGTAGCTAATCACAATTTATAGTTTAACTTGAAGGAGATGATAGTATGTGGATATTCACGTTGATTGGCATATTGGTTGTTGCATTACTTGTGGTCACTTTCGTACCATTTCTTGCTCCTATTGCCGTCTGGATAATAGGAATATTGATATTTGTAATAATGCTCGCAATTGCAGGTGTATTTCTTACTGCGTTGCTACCAGTTATAGCAATCGGTTTCCTCATATGGATAATATACAGTGCTGTTAAAACTTGGAGGAGAAAATAGTAAGTTTTCAAAAAATTGCCCCCATGCGTAGATATATTATAGTGCCTGCGCAGGCAAGAATAAATTCGTGCATAAGACTGGTATGGGGGTGTATGGAATGAAGAGACTTTCCTTAAGATGGATCGTAGGATACGATGAAAACAATGAACCAATTTATAGAAGGCAAAGTGTCAATGTAAGTGATTCATTTGATCAAGCAAATGCTCAAGCAGTGATCGATATACTTGACAGGTATTCGCAGTACACATGCGAGAGCGCTCAGATCGTCACCACGGAAAGTGTGGGTGATGGATTATGAAGAGACTAACGTTGTCCTATAGAAAGTTAGAAAACGGCAAGACGAAGACGTACAGAATAACAGTATCTGAACCAGTCGATAACATCGATGCCCAACAACTTCAAACAGACATTGCAGCATTGAAAACACTCGGAGTTGTTCCGGAAGGTTACGAACCTGATGAAGCAAGGGTCATAGAAACAAACACCGAAGTACTTCTCAACATGATAGAGTAAGCAGTGCCATAGTTGTTGAGTGGTGATTGAGATGAATTTGGGCAAACATTTGGAATGGATATGGGACGTCGTTAAGTTGTTCATGTATTTGGTGGAACGCCCAGGTGATGGTGAGAAGAAAAAGGTAGAAGTCATGGAATTAGTCGATGAATTGTACGAGGATATTGACTTAGATATTCCAAAAGACGTTTTTGATTCTATCGTCTCTGCGGCTATAGATTACCTTGCATTAGTGCTGTTTTGATTTG
>DPXZ01000055.1 GCA_003526765.1 Fervidobacterium sp. | reverse complement strand
CTATTTGGCAAACTTCTCAAAGCATACACAATCAAAGTTGAACCAATCGATACAAGCAAAGAATTCATCTCAACGAAATTCCTACGAATGATTGAAAAGGTATTCAATTTAAAATAGAACGGAATTGCTCAACGGAAGTTCAGAAGGAGGCGGGGAATGAAAAAGTTACTTGCCATACTGTCGGTTCTTTTGTTATTCTCAACAGTTCTTGGCGATGCAACTGACACGCATATTTCAAGTATAAGGCCACAACACGACAGTGGATTCTTCGTAGAATTCTCGTCAATCGGGTACTCTTTCGAGAATAACGAAATCACTTCCCAACCACTCTTTGATATACTGGGTCAATTTAATTTAGGATTTAAGCACTATTTTACAAAAAATACGGTATTTAGCGCACAAGGTTTCTTCGTAGACGCGCAATTTGTTCCAACTGTCTATGGAGGAGCAGAAAGAACGGATCCCGGAATTTTTGTTCTTCTTGGGAGAACTTATCTTCATGGAGATTATCCAATTTATAATCTATCGGTAAAACCACATATCGAGGTGCTAAGCGGCGGTGCTATCATAGATGATGGATATGCAATAGGTAGCTTAAGCAAGAGTGCAATAACCGTTGCATTTTCTGTTAATACGAACATCGAGATATTTTCTCGAGTGGAGAGTGGTTTACTGATAGATGTGCTGCACAGCTCAACCGATACCTCGGTTCAAGAGGCGATAAATCAAGCTCGTCGAGACATGGCTTATGTAGTTGCAAACGTTGGGCTTACGTGGTATTACGACAGCTATTCAGGTATAGAAGTAGGTTACAGGTTTTTCTTGTTGAACAGAGATAGTCCGTTTACATATTTTCAAGGCCTTTCTTACACAGACTATGTCTTCAATTACTTAAAGCTCTTGAATGACAGTCTGCCGCCTGAAGAAAAGATTATCATACCATTCATTACGACGGACTATTATATAAGCTTTTCTGTTAAGTTTTAGGCCAATCTTTCACACAGTCAGCAAATCCACACTTTTAAGATTTTGAGTGTGATTTGCTATATCAAAAGCTCCATTCTTTGGGAGGATTATCATGAACGCGAAGTCTCATCTTAGGTTCGTAATGCTATTACTTCTTGGCCTCTGTTCAGTGTCTCTTGGTGATTCTACACCTGAGAAATACACAGGACATATCGATGCGACAATCACAGTTGATGGCATTGAGAGAACGTATTGTATGTACGTTCCAGACATTCCTGCCATACACAGCAAAGAACCATTACCGCTGCTCATAGCACTTCACGGTGCTGGTGGTACTGCAAAGGGGATGGAAGAGAATGTCACGCTTGGAAGATTTGATGAATTGGCATACACAGAAGGTTTCATAGTTGTATACCCAGAGGGTGTGCAAAAACAATGGAACGATGGCAAAAACGATACAAATCCCGCAAAGAACGGTGTGGATGACGTTCGTTTCATATCGACACTAATCGACAATATATCTCAGCAGTACAATATCGACACAAAAAGAATATACATCACCGGTCTATCGAATGGCGGTATGATGGCCTTTCGACTTGCATGCGAATTATCTGATCGAATAGCTGCCATAGCCGCTGTTGCTGCATTAATGCCAGAAAACCTTGCCTCGACTATTCCAAACGACAAAGTCTCAGTGCTCCTAATCCACGGGACTGATGACCCATTAGTACCTTGGGATGGTGGAAATGTTCATATCTTTGCCATAGAAGGCGGAAGAGTGCTATCTGTTACTCAGACTATAGAATTTTGGGTAAGGCGTAACGAATGCACACTGCAAATATCGAAAACCTATCTATCAGACATCGACGAAACAGATGAAACATGTGTGTGGAAGGAAGAATACGCAAACGCACAAGATGGTGCAAGAGTAGTACTTTACGGTATCGATGGTGGCGGACATTCATGGCCTAGTGGAATAGTCAACCTTCCTCAGTGGGTCATCGGCAAGACAAATAGCGATGTCAATGCATGCGACATCATATGGGGATTTTTCAAAGATGTAAAGAAGAAATGAGAAGAATATTCACAGTTCAAACCTATTGACGAGCCAGCCGATGAATTTGGTGAAGATAATATCGTACACGTAGAAAAAAGCCTGAGTACCAATTACAACCAAGGCAAAATACTTTATTACGACCTGATCAAAGATCAGAAATTTTGATATAAGGTATACAGCCAATAGAGACAGATCAAAATAGAGAAACTTAAAGACCCAGTGTAATTTTGTCTTACTCTCAATTAGCGCCTTAATTACGGGATAGAACGACATTGGCACAAAGAGGAGTGCATACACCTTATCCGGAATTAGCAAGAACGCAAGTAAATCCGTCGCAAACGCAACTAAGATACCTGTTGAAATATTTGAGACTATCACAGGGATTGCAAGCATATAAGTTGCGATCGCTAAGAACGTGACCCTAGCTCTGATCAGAAGACCTATGTACAATGAGACTATAACAAGTGCTGCAACCATGCCACTGTACGCAATTCTCTTAGCCCGGTCCACATTATCCCCTTCCAATCATTCTCCAATCATTCTCAAAAGCACGAAATGAAATCGCTACCAAAGCATTCGCAACATGCATCAGTACAAGCCAAACATGCACACGTAGTACAACAATCACCGCAGAAATTGCTGTCTGCTGAACCTTGTGGCACATTGTAATATCTCCTATTCGCAGCCTTGTAATGATTGTTAAGTTGATAAAGTGCCTCTTTGTATTCTTGATTGGAAGGATCCATATCTGCGGCCTTTTGTATATAACCGTATCCATCCGAATAGTTGCCTTTATTTATTAAGACAACTCCCATGAGAAAATACCATTCCGCATTTCTCGTTCCCATTCTATTGAGATCCTGCTCAGCTACCGCAAAATTCTGACTATTGATATATCCCCTTATCCTCTGAAAATCAGGGTCATATCCGGCATAACTATTTGAAGAATTGCTGTAATTACCATCTTCAGAACTACTGCTCTGCCCTTTTCCATAGTTTTCCATTATGTACTCGTATGCCTCATTAATCTCAGCCAATTTCTCATCTGCGAGATTTTTTAAAGGATTGTCCTGATATCTATCTGGATGGTACTTCTTGACAAGCTCCTTATATGCTTTCTTTATATCTTCTATCGATGCGTTCCTGTCTACACCTAATACCTTGTACGGATCTTTCGTCAACTTTCTCACCTCTCAAAAGCTTTTCAGTTTTATCCGCAAGAGACAAATATATGATATTGTCCAATATGCCCTTATTCTTTTTGACATCCAAGAGTTCGTACGCCTTAGTTATGTTCTCAAGATAACTGTACAACATGAACCTCACATTATCCGAGACCTCTTCCTTAAATCGTGCAATATCTCTGCCAGAGTATTCAAACGCATACTTTATCGGATTATACTTATCTTTCTTGACGTCGTCTACCAAATCATCGAATGCATCGACTACGTATATCCATCTTCCCAAATTATATCCTATGAACCTTAAAATTTCACCAGATTTTCCATCCAATATATTGAAAATCTCCTCTGTAACCTTTCCAAACAAATGGCTCATCTTGTCTATATCACCGGAACGTTCACGTTCCAATGACGATATCTCTGCCAGATTTTTATCGATGATATCTATCTTCTCTTTAAATTGCTCGACATTTCTCAGTTTCAAAATCTTTGAAGCTAACAGTGAAAACACATTTCCATCATCATTGTAATCATCAATTAGCTTTCTATTGTTCAGAACCACGTTCATGGCGGCGGCGTATTCCACGTACGGATTTTCAAAATAACTCACCCTTCTCATGTTGTAAACACAAAACCGCTTTTTTGGCACATTCGAACCATACTCAATAGAAGACAAAAATAGTGCCAAAAAGGTCAAATCATAGTTCAGCACATATTTTGAAGGATAATTCAATTTTCCCAAGGCAGTACAGACACCGCAATAATAACCTCTAAAAACATCATACTCCTTTATCTTCAACTCTGGCTTCAAAGGAGTTACATAACCAAATATACAACCACGTCCTTTCATGTCTTTTATTAACCTATTTCACATTTCTCTCAATTACACTAATTTCATCATCAGTCAACTCGTACAAACGATACACCAATTGATCAATCTCACGTTCGTATCGTGATGTATCTTTAAGTACATCTTGTTTTTTGATAGATATGAGCGTATCCACCAAATCTTCTATTTGTCTCACAACCATCTCATTCTCCGATGTTACTATCGGAATTGGCATTATCTCAACATATTGGTTCGATAATCTAAGACCGGTGAAGCCATATTGATGCACAATTTTTCTTGCATAAAACAAGATAGTGCTTGAATTTAGAACTGCCATGATATACTTCATATTTTGCTGCGATACGAAAAAGGCCATGCTATCGAGCACATACACTCCTTCATCAACCAGACAGAACTTAGGTTGCTGTGTAATCCTTTGCCATGCCACTTTTTCCTTTTCGATTTCTGAATAATAAGTACAATTACGCAACTCCCACCAATAATCTCCTTTATTGTACCGCTCTTTTGCCTTGTTTTCAAATGGCTTTAGATACCTCATTAAAGATGGAATCTCGTGTTCGATGAATATTTCAGGTTTCTCACCCTTTCTATTCTTGTCAGTCCAACCTGCAGGGATAACGATCGCCCAAGTGCCTGTCCACTTGCAATAGTACTTATCAACATCCCTACCTTGCAAAATAGGCTTGAGAAATCTCTCAGTCATGTT
>DPXZ01000130.1 GCA_003526765.1 Fervidobacterium sp. | reverse complement strand
TCTTCGAAGTTGAACATCTTTTCTCACTCCTTTCCACTATAACTATTCTGAATTGTTCTTTGACATTCTGAAATTATCTTACCATATTAGCACTTATTTGTCAAGAGTGCTAATTGTTGATTTTGCATTGTAAGTGACATATACGTATTTGAATATTCTGATTTGAGCGAATAGGTGGTAAAATAGTAGTTGCATATATTCGTTTTACTAACTAATCGATATTGGAGGGAAATATTGCATGTCGGCACCGGTTTTGGTCGCGCTTTTTACGTTTATCGATGGATTGACACAAGGTATATACGGGACGATCTTCAATTTGATGCTAAGAACTGGTGGTCTACCGACAAGTGCTGTTGGAAACATTACTTCATCGAATTTGTGGGGGGCTGCATTCATTGGTTTGTTCTTCGGGCTCGTTGCGGAGAAGTATGAAAAGAAAACGCTTCTGATAATGACACAATTGTTGAGTATCTTCTTTGGTACGTATAGGATCTTTGCCACTTCGAGTACTATCCTCGGTATTACGTCCTTTTTTCACGGTGGGTTCTCAGCTGCAACAGCCACTATAATGTCAACGATATTGGTGATGAAAACGTCTTCAGAGAATAGGGCAAGATTCCTTGGATTAAACTTGAGTGCAGGCATGTTTACTGGCGTTATAGCCAACGTCGTTGGTGGTCTTCTGGGTGATGCGTTTGGTTTTAGGATCGTCCTTTTATTTTCGAGTCTATCACGTATATTAGCTTTATATCCGATACTAAAACTAGATGCAACGTCATCTTCCGCTAACGAAGAAAGTGATGAGGCGCCAAGTATTGCTTCCTTTTCAAAGATATTCAAGATCAGAGATTCAAAAGAAGTTAAGACTATTCTGTATTATTTCTTATCAAACGTAAACGTTGGACTGGGAGCTGGCCTTTTTGTGGTGTTTGGTAATGTTATATTCTATGACCTTTTTCACATGAGTGCAACGGTGATAGGACTCATACTGGCATTTGCACAACTTGCTACCAGTTTAGGGGCTATGTTCTCGTATAAAATCGGTCGAAAATTCGGTGATATGAATGTACTCATTTTTTCGTACGTTTTCGTTCCAATTCTGATAGTTTTATTGAGTTTTACGAGAGAACCTATAACGTTTACTTCAGTTTACATATTAAGATTTGCAGTGATGAATATGGTAGGGCCATTGCTTTCATCGGTCGTATTTTCGCACATTCCAATGAATATTGTCTCTTCGATAAATGGAGTGAACAACTTTTTAAATAATGTGTCTCGTGCGCTTTCCGCGGTTCTCTTCTCAGTTCTAACGAAATTTGAAAATGGCTACACATTGATATTCATCATCAGTTCGATCTTTTATTTTTTGAACGCATATGTTATGATAAGATTGCGCAAACATCTCGGTGAATAATGAAGTGGCACTGAGTATGAAACGGAGTATGAAATAAAAGGGGATGGTAGAGGGGGGATTTGTCTGAAAGGAGATTACAATTCTGGAGAGGTTGCGTCTATTTCAAAGAGTTTGTTGAAGCTTTCATTTCCAACGATGATTGGTTACAGTATTCAATCACTTTACGATATAGTTGACATGTTTTGGATTGGTAAATTCTCATCTGCTGCTATCGCTGGAGTGGTGATCTTTTCTACGATCTTTTGGCTTGTAGAAATCCTCAATGAAATAATAGGTGCCTCATCAGTTTCAATGATATCTCAGGCACATGGTAAGAAGGACTACAAACTCACCTCTAAAGTAATCGAACAAACTCTTGTCTTCAAGTTTATCGTCGCCCTAATTGCCAGTGCAATTCTCTTGATAGCGTATAAACCAGCTGTTTTGTTGTTCTCCAAAGAAAGTGAGGTTGTCTCCTCTGCATTAGAATACGGCAACGTTAGAATATTCTTTATGCCATTTTTCTTCTTGACATATTCCACATACACAGCTCTAAGAAATATAGGTGAGGCTTCAATTCCGATGTTCACTATGCTTGCCGGAGGCATTGCCAATATGTTCCTCGATCCTCTGTTCATGTTTGACACCATCCCTGGTACTCGTATACATGGTTTAGGATTGGGAATAGCTGGGGCTGCTTGGGCAACGGTTATATCGAATTTCATACCATTTCTTGCTGGATTGTTCATTTTGCACAGAGGTGTGAAAGATGTGAAGATCACTATTAAAGGCTTATTCAAAATGGATTGGGAAATAGATAAGAAATTGATACTTATTGGCCTTCCAAACGGTGGCGAACTCTTGTTGAGAAATCTATCCTATACTGTGATGATGAAAATCATCGGTACATTTGGGACAGCGTACATCAGTGCGATGGGAATAATTGAAAGACTTATTGGACTTTCTCTTGTACCACTCACGGGTTTTTCAATAGGTACAAGTGCGTTAGTTGGTCATGCGCTTGGTAAAGACGAAGAATCGAAGGCAAAGAAGATAACGCTGATTTCTTCATTGTATAGTCTCATAGTTGCACTTGTATTCAATTTCTTGATGATAGTCTTTCGTTCCAAAATAATGAGCTTTTTTACTAACGATATTCAGGTAATACAAATCGGTGCAACAGGGATGATATACAGTGCAATAGGCATACTGTTTGTATCATTATCATCAAGTTTCTCAAGTGCCTTTTTCGGAGCTGGGGCCAACATACTTGCCCTACTTTCGAGTATAATAAGTAGGTGGGGCATCATGATACCTTATCTCATTGTAAGTTTGTACGTATTAAAAGCAGCCCCTGTGCATATCTGGATAGGGCTGCTTTTGGCAGAAATATTCGAAGCAATAGTTGCCATTATCTTCTTTACCAAAGTAAGATGGGAAAAGAAAAGAGTTGTGTGATGTCCCAAACTTTAATCTTATCTAACAACAGCCCTGCCTTTGTTTGAGAAATTGAAGGCCATTTGAATACCGTACGTTACCGCACCTATGAGCAGCGCAAGTATCGTTAATCCGACTACGCTGTTCACTTTATCTAAAAAGATTCCACCGAGGAATGGACCGATTCCAAATAGTAAGCCTATCACCATCTCGTGAATCGCACCTTGCTTACCTTGGCCCTCTTCTTCGGATAGAAGACCATAGAATATGGCAAATGTGTATGGAACCGCATAACTACATCCGGCAACAAAAGCTGTGATAAAGAACATCAATGGGGTCTTCGCAAAAAACGCCACTATGCCTGAAAGTGGAATGACTGACAATAATAAAGCAGACAACCCTTCCTTACCGACCCATCCACGCCAGAACTGAAGACAAAGGAACGTTATTAACACACCAATGTTCGCTCCAACTGTCAAAAAACCCGCATTTTGGAGCCCTATACCGGCCAAGGATATGAGCTTTGGAAAATCCGCAAGTACCGCTGTATAGACGATCCCACCAAGTAACAATATAATTCTGTATTCAAGACGAAGCCTTTTCATCCTTTGCACATCTTTCAGCACTTCATAGCTGGACTTGTGTTTTAGTTTCCCAACTGGTTTGAATCTAATAAGATTACCGTACTTTCTACTATCGAGATATACGATCATGATGATGGCTATTGACACTACTAGACCATAGAGAAAGATAATGCTTCTAGCTCTCACGGTCAAGTACGGACCAAATGCAACGCCGAGCATGTTACCAGTACTCCAAGAGATCGTGAATCGCCCAGTGACTGATGGGGGGTCTATTCCAATTTGTTTCTCTGATCTTGCTATCAAGCCTTCAACTTG